>JBMYOA010000005.1:0-29592 GCA_049598825.1 Opitutales bacterium
CCTGCAAGCATCGGACCGCATGCCCGGGCAATCGACCCGGAGGACCGGAAGATCCCCAAGTTGAAGCCTTGGTCCTTCTCACTTGAGTGAAGAGAAGTCAGGGCAGTAAGAGTGGGACTAATAAACGCCACCCCGCAGGACATCAGGAAAAGAGCAAAGAAAAACCAGGTTTCAGATGATGGGTAGGCAAGCAGAATAAAAGCCAAGAAACCGATAAAAATACCCTGAAGTGCCATATTTTTCTCTCCAATCTTCCCAACAAACCTTCGTACGAAAAAGCCTTGTGCGAAAATAAGGGTAAATCCTATCAGCAGGAACATACTGGTAATGTCGCGCGGTTCATAAAGATACCTTTCCACCGCTAAAAAAGTTAAGGTAAACTCCATTCCACTAAAAGAGATCATGTAGCAAAGATAGGACAAACAAGTCCTACGGACAGCCGGGTTGGCAACTTTTTTGATCTGAAAAATAGCCGGTCTGGGTTGCTCATTCCCATCGCCTCTCTTTTCTGCAGGCAAGGTTTCACGAAAACGCATCGCCAACCAAGTCCAATTTACCAAGGCCAAACAGAAACTGATCAGGGCAGCTAAAGAAAATGGGGTCAGGGCAAGAGCCGATTCAGAATTGGATGACCAATCCCATGAACTGGCATATCCACCAAGTGCCGGTCCCAGCACAAATCCGAGACCAAAGGCGATGCCGACAATGGCCATACCTTTGGAGCGGTCTTTTCTTGAAGTAACATCTGCAATCGAGGCTGTAGCCACTGATAAATTCCCACTGGCAATTCCGCCAATGATCCGTGAAAGGACCAAAATCCAAAAACTACCGGCAAAAATCCATAGCCCATACCCTAAGCAAGTGCCCCCGAGGGTTAATAACAAAACGGGTCGCCTCCCCACCCGATCAGAAAAACGTCCCCAAATGGGAGCAAATACAAATTGAAGTATGGCATAGAGAGACCCCAGAGCTCCCCCAAAGATTACGGTTTCCAATCGAAAGCCTTCTCCATCTACACCTTCAAATCCATAGCCTTTCACCATTTCGACAAATGAGGTGACCAAGCCTCCGCCCATCGATGCCTCGCGAGTCAGGTAATGATCGAGCATCGAGGGGAATAAAGGGAATATCACGGAAAACCCGACCATATCCATAAATATGGTTAGAAATACGACTCCAAAGGTGGCTCTTTTTTGTTTATCGCTCAATGATTTAGTATCAGTCATTAAATTGGACCTTCCCCGCGGTTCGACCGGTTGATCTCCCGCAGGGCGGTGAGTACATTTTCGGGTACTAAATCCGTCTCCCTTTTACCAAAGAGATGAACTTGTTTGATCAGTTGAGAACTGGTGTAAAAATATTTTTCGTTGGGCATCAAAAAGATTGTTTCAAGACTGGAGTCCAAGTGCCGGTTCATTTGAGCCATTTGGAATTCATATTCAAAATCGGAAACCGCCCGTAATCCTCGGACTAAAACACTGGCCTTCTTTTCCAGGGCATAATCCACCAATAGTCCGGAAAAAGATTCCACCGTTGCGTTTTGATGACTTCCCAGATTTTCCTCCACTAATCTGACCCGACTGGCCGCATCAAAAAGAGTGTTTTTCGAATTATTCCCTTCCGAGACTGCCACAATAACCTGATCAAAAAGTGTGCAGGCTCTGCTTAGCACATCGAGATGTCCTTTTGTAACAGGGTCAAAGGTTCCGGGATATAGGGCCGTAATCATTCCAATTGATTCATAACAGGACATTGCATGAAGTCCATCCTCAAGGGTGTTGTTCGTTCGGGTTGCAATAAGAAGGACGAAAGGATACTGTAATTCCCGAAGCATGAATTTTCCAAATTTGCTCACACTCTCAAGAATCCCGCTTATGCTGATCGTAATTGGTCTGCTCTACCCGGACCCATCCACCACATGGCCCGGATTACGTACTCTCGCTCTATTCCTTTTTCTCTTTGCAGCACTCACCGATTGGCTGGATGGGTGGCTGGCGAGAAAATTTGGGCAGGTATCCGAATTTGGAAAATTTATGGACGCCCTGGCCGACAAGGTACTGACGATGGGTATGTTTGTAAGTCTCTTAGCTTTGGGTGCTCTGGAAAAATGGACTCTCTTTCTCATCCTGCTGATTCTTTCCAGGGAATTTCTCATTACCGGATTACGATTGGTGGCAGCCGCAAAGGGAAAAACTTTGGCGGCAGAGAAAGTTGGCAAAGTAAAGACAGTGATCCAGCTTTTATGCATTTCTCTTTTTCTTGGTCAGTTATCATTAGAGGTGGACGGAACCCGTTTTCTTGATCCTGAAACAAACATACAGGTTATCGAAGCCCTTCGCTGGTCGGGCCAAATCAGTCTAATTTTTGCTACCGTACTGACTGTTTTTTCCGGAGTTATCTATCTGGTGAAATATTGGAAGTACTTTCTCGACGAATAGAAAATGCTCGTTAAGGGTATTGAATTTCTGGCCACACTCGGCCCAATTGGGAAAAAATGCCCCGCCCCGGGTACCTTTGGAAGCTTCGCGGGTGTTTTGGCGGTGCTTCTGTTGTCTTGGTCGACCCAATTATCTTTACTAGCGATTGGATTGCTTTTTATCCCACTTATTTTGATAGGGATTCCAATATGTACCAAGGCAGAGAAAAGTATAGGGAGATCAGATCCAGGCGAAGTCATTTGGGATGAATTCACTTCCATTCCCCTTGTTTATATAGGATTACCTGCCTCAATTTCGCTAGTAAACCTCAGAGAAATGCTTATTTGGATGGTTGTCGGTTTTATTTATTTTCGCATTTTTGATATCACCAAACCCCTAGGAATTAAGAGGATACAGCATATTGGAAAAGGTTTGGGCGTAATGATTGATGATGTGCTGGCAGCTGTTTACGCAGCAGGACTGCTCCACCTGACTTTCACTTTTTCTTTGTCTTTTTTCTAAGTTCCCTCTCTTATCTTTAAAGATTATGAGTGAAGCGTCAGAAAGTGAGAATGATTCAGGTTTGCACACCTTTACCTTGGAAGTTTCCAATAAAATGGGTGTGCATGCTCGCCCCGCCGCCATGATTGTACGGATTACCTCTCGTTACGAAGGAGATGTCTGGGTTACCAAAGATGATGAGCAAATCAATGCAAAAAGCATTATGGGCATCATGATGCTGGCTGCAGCCAAAGGTACGAAATTAAAGTTTGAAACCAACTGTGCAAACGCCGCGGATTTTGAAAAAGAAATGACGGAGCTATTCGCCGCCAGGTTTCAGGACGAATAAAATCTCCTCAGGCGAGTAAATCCGCCACCCGAAGATCGTAAAATTCCTTCAGCCTCTCTTTGATGCGAACAGGACGCCCCATCCCGAGAATTTCATTCACCAATTCTTTGCATTCCTCTTGGGTAAATCTGCGCCCGAAGAATTTAAGCTCCTGCAATAAGGGAGGAGCACAACTAAGATGATCAAAGCCTAGACCTAAAAGAATAGGCAGAAAATGAGGGTCACCGGCAATCTCGCCACAAACTGTAATTGGCTTACCCGTCTGTTTTGCCACCCGACTGACATGTTCGAGAGATCGAATCACCGCCGGGTGGTGAGGTTCATAGAGATAGGCAATTTGGTTATTCACCCGGTCAACCGCTAGCAAGTACTGAACTAAATCGTTGGTTCCCACGCTGAAAAAATCAACCTCCTTGGCCAGAAGATCGCAGATCGTCACCGCGGATGGAGTTTCAATCATGCAACCGACCTCGATCGATTCATCAAATTCCACTGCCCTTTCTCTCAATTCGTTCTTTGCCCGTTCCAAAAGAACTTTCGCACGGATGACTTCCCCTACTCCACTGATCATCGGAAACATCAATTTCACATTACCAAAAGCACTGGCTCTCAAAATAGCCCGCAATTGCAAAAGAAAAGTATCCGGGTTTTGTAAGCAGTAGCGGATCGCCCGAAATCCCATAAACGGGTTATTTTCTTGCTCCCGGTCTCCTTGATTAAGAACTTTATCTCCGCCCAGGTCCAAGGTTCTGATGGTTACAGACAAGGGCTTGGCAGCCTCCACTAATTCCCGATAGTGTGCAAATTGCACCTCTTCGGTAGGCATTTCATTTTTACGAAGAAATAATGCTTCCGTTCGAAATAAACCCACGCCTTCACAAGCCGACTCGATCGCAGCGTTCACTTCTTCCGGGGTATCTGCATTGGCAAACAACTGAAAGGGTTGGCCGTCTTTGGTTAATGCAGGTTCCTTCGCATCTTCTTCGACCAAATCCTTCAGCTTTTTTCTACGAACCCCAACTTTCCCATATCGAAAAAGAGTTGTTTCCGAAGGGTTTATGATCACCAAGCCCTCAAAACCATCGACTAATAAAGTATCTCCGCCGGACAAGCCCTCCGTTAAACTTCGAACACCGACCACGGCAGGAACTCCGCTGGCCCGGGCCATAATCACTGCATGACTGGTCTGTCCGCCCGTTTCCGTAGCTATTGCCAGAATTTTCGATCGGTCCAGCGAGGCGGTGTCAGAAGGCGTCAAATCTTCTGAGACTAAAACCCGTGGATCTTCCAAAAAGGCAGTACCGGCAGCAGTTGCCCCCATAAGATTACGGATGAGACGGCGGGAGATATCTTTTAAATCGGCTGCTCTTTCCCTGAGATAAATATCCTCGAGTTGATTGAAATAATCGTAATATTTTTGAGTAACCCGATAGAGACACTGCTCTACATTGTCTCCAGTTGAACGAATCTCCTTTTCCACATCGTCAATCAGGGCTTTGTCTTCCAAAACCATAAGATGGGCATCGAAAATACCCGCCTCTTTTTCACCTAGATTTTTAGCCACTCCCTCGCGGACTTCCTTGATCTGATCATAGGTTATACGCAGAGCCTCTTTGAAACGGGAGATTTCCTTGGGTTGATCTTCCTCTTTTACCTCATAATTTAAAACCTCAAGTTCTTCATGCAAGAAGCGAAAGACCTGCCCATGAGCCACCCCAGGAGAAGCAGGTATGCCAAAGAGAGTGATCTCATCCTTGGTTGAAGGTTCTAAATCATCGTCCATATTAGTAGATTACCCATATTATGCAGGATTACCTGGAACTTGAAACCCTATTTATTAAACTTATCAGAGAAGCTTGCTTTCAGTTAGAAAAATATCTTCTCCCCAGGAATCAAAAATCAACTGCTTAACCGGTTCGATATCAAATCCTTCGGGAATGATGAAGAAACAACAGGATCCACTTCCTGAAACCATCGGATTGAGCTTAAATCTTTCCCTAAGTTCTTTAAATAAGGCGGTTATGAAAATAAATTTCTTCAGTACAGGTAAACTTAAATCGTTATACATCAGATCAATGAGAGACAACTGACCGGACTCCCAATGCTCGATTCGCTCGTCCATTTGATTGGTTTCCGGGAACAAGCTATCTCCCACTTGATAACGGCCGTAGATATCGGCCGTCGAAAAACCACAGGAGGGTTTAAACAACAATACCCGGGTGCCCGAAATCTCTTTACAGGCATCAGGTTTAACCTCACGAATTTGCTCGCCCCTCCCACTTGCAACACAAGCACCTGGAACCAAGAAACTTGGACAATCGGAACCCACTCTCGCACTTAAGTCCAGTAAGTCATCAAAACTGAGTTTCTTGTGGGAAAGTAAGTTTAAACCAATCAGGGTAGATACGGCGTCAGAGCTGCCCCCCCCAAGCCCAGCCTGCATCGGAATTTTCTTTTCGATTAAAAGATCAATGCCATCCTCAATTCCAGTGACCGACCGCCAATGATTTACCATCTGTACGGCTAAGTTATGTTCGTTCGCAATCTCAATATTCCCTGGGCACGAAATGGTGGTACTTCCCTTTTCTTTCCCTTTTCTGATCGTCACCAGATCATACAGTTGGACTTTTGCTAAAACCGTTCTTAATTCATGAAAATTATCAGCCCTTTTTTCACCCACGGAGAGAAAAAGATTAATTTTGGCAGGAGCAGGGACGCAAACCTTACAAATTCCACTCAAAAGAGACATTCTCGAAGTATGGAGTTTTTGAAAGAAATGAGCGATGCCAAAGAATTGAATTGGCTCAATCGAGCAGGCTACCATGATGTTCAATGTGACTCATAAAACTCCAGAAATCATTCTCGCTCTTGATGTGGACAACCGGGAACAGGCAGAAAAAATACTCCAAGCTACAGGAAATAAGCTGGAGTGGGTAAAAGTCGGTCTACAGAGCTATCTCCGTGATGGTCCGGATTTGGTGAGAACCATCGCGGATTCGGGCAAGAAGGTTTTTCTCGACCTCAAACTGCACGATATCCCCAACACCATGGCAAAGGCGATGGAAAGTTTATCCACACTTCCAATCGGTATGCTCACACTTCATGCTCATGCCGGAGAGGAAGCCCTCAAAAGATGCGCTCAAACTGGAAAAGATATCCTTCCAGAAACTCTTCTTCTGGCCGTTACAGTTCTAACCTCCATGGACCAGGACGCTTTAAATTCAATAGGGGTGCAATCACCTGTCATCGAACAGGTAGAAAGACTGGCCCGAGTCTCCACCCAATCTGAAATAGGCGGAATTGTATGCTCCCCCCACGAGCTTGTACATCTGCGTGCCTGCCTTCCCAGCAAAACTAAAATGGTGACACCAGGCATCCGTCCTGCAGGCAGTGCCGTTGGTGATCAAAAAAGAATTATGACTCCAGCCCAGGCGAAGCTGGCAGGTGCTGATTACCTGGTGATCGGACGTCCCATTCTCGCTGCAGAGAATCCGGCGAATGCCCTCGATGCCATTTTAGAAGAAATGCAAAGCTAAGTTTCAATGCATGGGATAGTCTTACTGGCAGCCGGTTCCGGCTCAAGAATGGGAAATCAGACCAATGATAAAATCCTGGAAAAAATTGGAAATAGTAATGCTTTCAGAATGTGCTTGCTTGCTTTTACAGAAATTCAACAAATTACCGACATCGTTGTTGTTTTTCGGGATCAGGAGCAAAAGGAAAAACTGCAAGATGAAAGCAATCAGATCACCACTTTAGATGAGTCAAAGATTATCTATGTTCAAGGTGGGGAGCAAAGAAGCGATTCTGTCACAAATGGACTGAACACTTTGCCTGAATCTTGTAAATTTGCCCATATTCATGATTGTGCGAGGCCACTCATCCGCAGAGAGACCATCGTAAAGATGATCGAGGAAGTCGAAAAAAGCATCCCCATTGCGGTAGCGAGACCTGCAACCAACACCATTCGCAAAAGAATCTCGGGCTCCACTCCTTTTCAGACTGAAACCCTTCAAAGGGACCAACTTTGGGAGATGGAAACTCCCCAATCAGCACCCCTATCTTGGTTCCGTGAAGGATATGCCAAAGCCAAAGAAATGAATATTTCAATTACCGATGACATGCACGCAATCGAGCTTCTTTCCAAAGAAATGATCCTACTCGAACCGGGCTATCCCAATCCCAAGATTACTCACGGGCACGATCTTAAATATATATCTTCCCTTCTTGAATCATGAATAAACCTCAATTTCGTACCGGTCACGGTTTTGATCTTCATGTTTTTGCAGATGATCGCGAACTCATCCTCGGAGGTGTTAAAATCCCCCACGACCGCGGATTATTGGGACACTCCGATGCCGATTGTGTAATTCATGCCCTTGCTGATGCCCTGCTTGGTGCGGTAGCTCTCCCAGATATAGGGAACCTCTTTCCCGATGATGATCCTGCAAATAAAGATATGGACTCATCGATCATCTTACAAAGAGCGGTCCTGGAAATCGAAAAGCTTGGTTATTGCTGCTCCAATGTCGATGTATCCATCATTGCCCAAAAACCGAAACTGGCACCTTACATCCCTGATATGAAGGAAGTATTGGGGAAGATTCTCAAGGTCGATACAACATGCGTGGGGGTAAAAGCGACCACCCATGAAAAGATTGGATCCCTTGGGCGAGAAGAAGGGATCGCCGTCCACGCGGTTTGCTTACTTTCCAGAATCTCCGATTAAGGAGAGATAACGCAATTTCAGGAGGGTATTTCTTCCGGTTTGAAAAACCGTGCGATTTCGGCACTTGCCGATTCCTCGCCGTCCGATGCATGAACTACATTTTTCATACGATCTGTTCCCAAATCTCCACGAATCGTTCCTGCTGGTGCAGCATTCGAATCAGTGGGGCCGAGAAGATCACGAACACCTTGAATCACTGCATCTCCCTCTAAAATGAGGGCAAGAACAGGACGGGAGCTCATAAAGGCAGCTATTTCAGGAAAAAAGGGCAAATCGGCCACATGGGCGTAATGCTCACGCAACAGAGCATCATCAAGCTGCAACATTTTACTGGCTTTGATCTCGTAGCCTTTTTCTTCAAAGCGTCCAATTACTTGGCCCGCGACTTTATTTTCCAAACAATCTGGTTTGAGGAGTATGAGGGTTCTTTGCATAAATATAAATTCCCTAAAAAGAAAGAGGGATCAAAAGGAAAGGGAAAGTTAGGATTTCTCCTCGTCAGGCTCGTCTTCCGAAGAAGTGCTTGAAACAGATACTTTATCCTTACCGCTTTTCTTCTGCTCGAAACATAACCCTTTTTCCTCGTCATCCGAAAGAATTACGGTGATGGGTTTGTTTTTGCGTATATTACCAGAAAGCAGTTCTTCAGCGAGAGTATCTTCGAGATATTTCTCAACCGCTCTGCGTAAAGGACGGGCTCCCAATTTCTCGTCGTATCCTTTTTCGATAAGAAATTCCTTCGCCTCGTCGGAAACTTCGATTTTTAGTTTCTTATCTTTTAAACGCTGAGACACTTTATTGAGTTCCAAGTCCACAATGGAACTCATACTTTCTTTGGCAAGTGATCGGAAAATAACAATTTCAGTAAGACGGTTCAAAAACTCCGGTTTGAAGCTTTTCTTAGCCTCATCCATAATTTTATCCTTGGTCTTCTCGAAATCCTGATCAGCATCTCCAACCGCAAATCCCATGGAGGTGTTACGCTGTAAGATGTGTGCCCCAACATTGGAAGTCATGATTAGAATTGTGTTACGGAAATCAACTTTCCTGCCTAAACTATCTGTGAGCCTACCATCTTCAAGGATTTGTAAAAGAATTTGAGCTACATCTGGATGAGCTTTTTCAATCTCATCAAAAAGAATGACAGCATATGGTTTACGACGAATAGCCTCAGTCAACTGTCCTCCTTCTTCATACCCGACATACCCCGGAGGGGATCCGATCATACGGGAAACTGCATGTTTCTCCATATATTCAGACATATCAATCTGGATAAGAGATTCCTGATCACCAAAAATTCGCTCAGCTAATATTTTCGCAAGGTGAGTTTTACCAACTCCCGTAGGTCCGAGGAACATGAAGGAACCAATGGGTCTTTTCGGGTCTTTTAAATCGGCACGGGACCGGCGTAATGCTTTCGCGACCACTTGAGTCGCAAAGTCCTGCCCCACGATATGTTCGCGCAAGTCCTCTTCGAGCTTGAGTAGCTTTTTGGACTCTTTGGCTTCCATCCGGTTCAAAGGAATTCCAGTCCAGTCCGCAACGACTTGAAGCATATCATCCTCATCGACAGTTGCTCGTTCCTCTTCACGGGATTTCTTCCATTTTTCAAGTACCCGCTCACGCTTTGCCCGAAGTTTCTTTTCTTTATCCCTGGCTTCAGCCGCTTCTTCAAAATTTTGATCGGAAATAGCGGATTCTTTCAACGCACAGACTTCTTTGATTTCGTCTGAAAGCTGTTCAATCTCAGGTGGACGCTGCATTGTCTCCATGCGGGAACGGGCACCTGCCTCATCAATGGCATCGATCGCCTTATCAGGAAGAAATCTGCCCGTAACATACCTGTCTGTAAGTTTAGCGGCCGCTTCCAATGATTTGTCTGAGAAATTTACATTGTGATGTTCTTCGTACTTTGGACGAATCCCTTTAAGAATAAGAATAGTATCATCCACCGACGGGGCTTCCACCTTAACGGACTGAAAACGACGGTCCAGAGCTGAATCTTTCTCAATAAACTTGCGGTATTCAGCCAGGGTGGTGGCACCGATACACTGAAGTTCACCACGGGAAAGAGCGGGTTTAAAAATATTAGATGCGTCCATCGCACCCTCCGCAGCACCGGCCCCGACAATCGTGTGCAGTTCGTCAATAAAAATGATGATGTTTTTGGACTTCTTTAATTCATCCATCACCGCTTTGATTCGTTCCTCAAATTGACCACGATATTTCGTTCCCGCCACCATCAAAGCCAAATCCAAGGTCACGACCTTCTTATCTATCAAATTTTCAGGAACCATCCCGGATGCAATCTGCTGGGCCAGTCCTTCCACAATCGCGGTTTTGCCAACCCCTGCTTCACCGATGAGTACTGGGTTATTTTTTGTCCTTCGGCAAAGAACTTGGGTCATGCGGCGGATTTCTTTTTCCCGACCTACAACTGGGTCCATCTCACCCTTGCGGGCAATTTCAGTAAGATCACGACCGAAAGCTTTGAGGGCAGGCGTTTTAACATCTTTACCCTTCTCTTCGGTCTCACCGCCACCCACAACTGAAGCTTCTTCTTCTTCAGTGGATGAAAAATTAGGGTCGAGCTCGGAAAGAATTTCATTGCGGCAACGCTCAACGTCCACATCCAAGGATTTGAGTACCCTTGCGGCCACGCCTTCTCCCTCACGAAGTAATCCTAAAAGGATGTGCTCGGTTCCGACATAACTGTGGTTTAAGCCCTTGGCCTCTTTCCCGGCGAGTGCCAAAACTTTTTTGACCCGCGGCGTGTAGGGAACATTCCCGGATGGCTTGGCTTCAGGCCCAAGTCCAACCTGTTCATCCACTGCCTGCCTAACGGAATCAAGATCGAGGCCCATTTTTTGTAAAACATTGACCGCCACCCCTTGTCCCAGATTAATCAGACCGAGGAGCAAGTGTTCAGTTCCCACATAATTGTGGTGAAATCGATCGGCTTCCTTACGTGCCAAAGCAAGGACTTGCTGGGCACGAGGAGTGAAGTTACTCATTGGTTCAGACATAATTAAATTTCTACCACCCGATACACCTTAAGTCAACTTGCTCCCTCAAGATTAAGTTGGGGGGTGCGACCAAATTCTTTTCTCAGCAATTCAGCTCGCAAACGATCGCGATCGGAGGGTTCAACCGGCTTACCAGCCGAAAACTGCACATGACCGGGTTGAATTTCAATAAACATACGATCCGTGAGCGAACGAAAACGCTCCGGCAACATATTAAAATCTGTAGCCAGCCGTACGAGAGAAAGAAGATCCATTGACTCGGAACTTTGAATCAAATGGCAGGATTTGAGTATGCCAACGGCCCGGCTAATTTTATCAACCAGTCGCAACCCGTCATCCTGCATCAATTTTTCGCGGGCAAAATTTTCCTGCCTAACAATATTTTTCAGAGTTTCATTGAGGCGGTCAATAATCGCACCTTCTGATTCTCCCAAAGTTTGTTGGTTGGAAATTTGAAAGATACTTCCGCTTGCATCGGATCCTTCCCCAAACAACCCCCGAACCGCAATTCCAAGTTGATTAACCGCATTGATCACCTTGTCCATATTCTTGGACATAACCAACCCTGGCAAGTGCATCATGGCAGATGCCCGCAACCCGGTACCTAGATTCGTAGGACATGCCGTCAGAAAGCCCAACTCACAGTCGTAAGCATAATTGACCTGGGATTCGATCTTGGAGTCTAATTCATCCGCCCGTTTCCAGACTTTTTCAAATTCCAACCCGGGTTGTAAGACCTGAATTCTGAGGTGATCCTCCTCGTTGATCATTACGCAACAATTTCTGTCACTGGAAAGAACGATACCCGAACCCTCATCGACTTGTGAGAGTTCCGGACTGATCAAATGTTTCTCGACTAAAATCTGGCGGTCCAATTCACTAAGATCATCCACCTCCAGGGATGTGCACTCTTTCAGTGAATCCATATCTGTCATGGCGTCCATACACTTGGAAAGAACCGCCCGTCTCTGCCCTTCTTCCGCTTTTCCTGGAAACGGAAATTCTTTCAGGTTGCGAGCAAGCCGGATACGGGTGCTTAAAGTGACCGGGATACTCTTTGGCTTTTTCTTGGATGAGCCGAATTTATTGAGTAAATCGTGAAACATCTTAGCAGTTAAACCTGAGCCTCTTTTTCAAGAGCTTTGAGCTGGTCCCTTAATTCGGCCGCTTTTTCAAAGTCCTCGTTCTCAATCGCAGTGAGTAATTGTTTTTTTAGATCGTCCACGGATTGCTCAAACTTGACCCGGGATTCAGATCCGGACGGAATTTTTCCAAGATGCTGAGTACCTGCGTGCATTCCTTCAAGCAAGGGATCAAGAACTGGACGAAAAACATGATAACAAGCCTCGCAACCCAGACGCCCTCCCTTTTTAAAATCCTGATGGGTGGTGCCGCACGATTCACAAACCATGGAGCCGGCTGGTGGTTTAGAATCTCCCTCCGTACTGTCCATCAATGTACCGATCGATAAGTTTTCAGGATTGGTCACGCCATTTGCCTGTGCACATGTCTCGCACAAATCCATTTTGTGCATTTGTCCATTGAGAATTTGGGTTAGATGGACGGTGGCTTGATTATCGCAATGATGACACTTCATTCGGAATAAAAGTTTCTATTAATCAAAATAAGAGAAGATTCACTAAAAGACAACGCATATGATGTGCCATAATTCATTTTTACAACAAATGGAATAAATCTCTTTCGGATCACAATCTCACCCCGTCCTCACGAACATTTTCGCGAAATTTAGCAATAAATTTTTTGGTCATATCTCCGGGCTGTCCATTGCCCACCGTGCGATGATCGACTTCTACGCAAGGAATAACTTCAGCCGCGGTTCCGGTAAGAAAACATTCCTCTGCCGTCCATAAATCATAACGGGTAAGAGCCTGCTCGCGGCAAGGTACACCCAAATCTTGAGCGATATCCATGACCGCAGCCCGGGTAATGCCCCTCAGGGAGCCTGCATCGAGCGGAGGAGTGAACAATACTCCCTTGCTTAAAACGAATACATTGTCACCAGTGCACTCGGCAATTTCTCCTTTGTCATTAAGCATGAGGGCTTCCTGAAAGCCCACCTTCTTTGCCTCAATCTTGGCGAGTATGTTATTTAGATAATTCAGGCTTTTAACCGCTGGTGGCAAAGCGGATGCGTTAATCCTACGGGTCGGAACTGAAATAATTTTCAACCCGTTCTCATAAAGTTCTTCCGGATAAAGTTGAATATTATCCGCGATGATTATGACACTTGGCGGACCGCACCCATCCGGAGTGAGTCCCAGATGCCCCACACCGCGTGTTACAACCAATCTAACATACCCATTGGATAAATTATTCGCTCGGCAGGTGTCGCATACTGCATCTGCCAGTTGCTGACGGTCCATCGGTAACTCCAAGAGAATAGCCTTGGCTGAATATTCCAGGCGTTCGAGATGTTCATCCAGTTTAAAAACACAGCCATCATAGAGACGGATTCCCTCAAAAACTCCATCCCCATAGAGCAGACCATGATCAAAGACCGACACCATGGCCTTTTCCTTCTCCACCAAATCTCCGTTAAGATAAATTTTCATGCTTAAATTCTTTTCATGAACAAAAGTTCTATCCGTGGCGAGCGCCAAGAAAAACTTTTATTCACCTATTCGCAATTAGGTTCTCCACTACCGATGGATCTGCCAAAGTGGAAGTGTCTCCGATTTGATCTGTCTCATTGGTGGCAATCTTGCGCAAGATCCGGCGCATGATCTTTCCTGAACGGGTCTTAGGTAGGGCCGGTGCCCAGTGAATCATATCCGGTGTGGCAATCGGTCCGATCACGGATCGTACCTGCTGTTTCAATGCACCCCGTAATTCTTCGGTGTATTCAACTCCGGCATTTAAGGTGACATACGCGTAGATACCCTCCCCTTTAACTTCGTGGGGAAATCCGACCACGGCGGCTTCCGCCACCTGCTCATGAGCAACCAGAGCACTCTCGACCTCCGCGGTCCCCATACGGTGACCTGAGACATTGATCACATCATCGACCCGTCCGGTGATCCAGTAATAACCATCCTCATCCCGCCGGCACCCGTCTCCGGTAAAATAGTACCCCTTGTACTGATCAAAATAGGTTTCCTCAAAACGCTTATGATCGCCATACACCGTCCTCATCTGCCCGGGCCAGGGTGCTTCCATCGCCAAAACTCCACTGACTCCGTTCCCTTCAATCACTTCTCCGGTTTGCGGTTCCAGAATGACCGGCTTAACCCCGAAAAACGGAAAAGTGGCAGATCCCGGCTTTAATGGGGTGGCTCCGGGAAGCGGTGAAATCAAAATCCCACCAGTTTCGGTCTGCCACCAGGTATCTACAATTGGACATCTTTCCTTCCCTGCATTTCGATGATACCAACGCCAGGCTTCCGGGTTAATCGGTTCACCCACACTACCCAGAATTCGCAGGCTTGGCATATCGTACTTGCTTGGCCATTCTTCTCCTGCCGCTGCGATTGCACGGATTGCGGTCGGAGCGGTGTAAAATTGGTTCACTTTCCACTTTTCAATCACCTGCCAGTAACGGTCGGGGTTCGGATAGGTCGGAATACTCTCAAACATCGTAGTGGTCGCCCCATTCGCAAGTGGGCCGTACACGATGTAAGAATGTCCCGTAATCCATCCTATGTCGGCGGCACAAAAATAAACATCCTTCTCCTGATAATCGAAAATATATTTATGTGTGGTGGCGGTGTAGACCATGTATCCGCCCGATGTATGCATCACCCCCTTGGGCTGTCCGGTCGAACCGGAAGTGTAGAGAACAAAGAGCGGATCTTCTGCATCCATTTCCTCGCATGGACAATCATCCGAGGCATCAGCCATCGCTTCATCCCACCACAGATCCCGCCCATCCCCCATATTACAGGTAATGCCTGAATCCTCAGCCACCCGTCTGACCACGATACAAGTTTCCACGGGTTTACCCATTCGCTCGGATGCACTGGCCATCGCCTGATCCGCATTGGGTTTCATCGGGATCGCCTTGGCACCGCGAAAGGTGCCATTGGCCGTAATTAAAGTTTTACAATTCGAATCCACAATCCGGTCCGCCAGTGCCTCTGCGGAAAACCCGCCAAACACAACTGAATGGACCGCACCGATTCTCGCACAGGCGAGCATCGCCACCGCCGCTTCCGGCACCATCGGCATGTAGATCGATACCCGGTCACCTTTTTTAACTCCCCGACTTTTTAAAACATTGGCAAATTTAGATACCTGCTGATGCAGTTGACGATAGGAAATCGTGGCATCCTCACCCGGTTCATTCCCCTCCCAGATAATCGCCGTTTTATCCGCTCGTTTCTCCAGATGCCTGTCCACACAGTTGTAGCAGACATTGGTCTTTGCCCCTTTAAACCATTCGATGGAAATCGGCCCCTCTCTACGATCATAATTATATCCACGCACCTCATCCCATTTTGAGTACCAGTGAAAATCATCTGCCATTTCCGACCAAAACCCATCCGGGTCATCAATACTCTTTTGGTACATGGTTTGGTATTCCTCCATATTCTTCAGGTAGGCATTTTCGGATGCGGAAGCGGGAGGCTGGACGAGATCGTTGGATTCAGGCATGAAAAAAGGGGGTTATGTTTATAAATTCGAGAAAATATAAAAGTTAGGAAATTGCCCATCGCTTGTCGATGTGCTTTTCATAGAACCTCCAAGATGCTTACTTCCGAACTCCAATACGACCTACCCCCCGACCGGATTGCCCAGTCACCCGCCGAACGACGCGATCAGTCCCGCCTGCTCGTGTTCGACCGAAAGTCGGGCAAAATTGCCCATCACCTCTTTCACGAATTACCCGACCTGCTCCCTCCCCGACTATCAATTCTTCGTAATGATGTTTCCGTGCTAAAAGCCCGCCTACCCGGGGAGCGACCAACCGGTGGCAAAGTGGAATGTTTACTCCTCCGCCCTGCCGATCCTCCTGAAACTACCTGGCGATGTCTTCTGAAACCTGGAGGAAAAACAGCCAAAGCCGGTACTTTTGGATTGGTGGATGAATATTCAGCGGAAGTTATCGAAAATCTGGCATCCGGAGAATACCTGGTAAAGTTCGACCTACCGAAAGATTCCGACCCTCCCGCTTTGGCTCAGCGATTGGGCTCGCTTCCCCTCCCCCCCTATGTCCGTCGCCCCGCTGACAGTGCTGACGAAGAACGTTACCAGACTGTCTATGCCAAAAGTGAGAACCGTAGTGCCGTGGCTGCGCCGACCGCCGGCTTGCACTTCACTCCCGAGATATTGAAAAAGCTGAAAGAGGATGGACATACCATTCACGACCTCACCCTCTCCGTCGGACTGGGCACTTTTCGTCCCATCGAAACTGAAAAGGTGGAAGATCATCCGATGCATGCCGAAGAATATTTCCTCGCCCCATCCACAAAATCGGTCTTGCGGGATCCCACCCAAAACCGCCTCGCTATTGGTACCACCTGCGTGCGCACCATTGAGCATTACCTGGCCACTGAGGATCCTGATATCAAATCTCCCACCCGTGCCGAAGCCCAATTATTTATCCGCCCCCCCTATTCTTTTTTGGGGGTCGATCATTTACTTACCAATTTTCATTTACCCGGCTCCACCCTCCTCTGCCTGGTCGCCGCTTTTCTGTCACCAGGCAAACCGGATGGTCTACCGATGCTCAAAGAGATTTATGCCGAGGCTATCGCCAAAGACTATCGTTTCTTTTCCTACGGGGATGCGATGGTAGTTGTGTAATATTTAATACACTATACAAGGCAGACCATGAAATCTGCTTTTTTCTTATTTCCTTTGGTTATTTTCAGTGCACAAGCGAATGTATTTACCGTGTCAAATAGCCTGCCAGTTGATTTACAAAATGCCTCAAATGTTTTTACTAAATCCGTGGAGGTATTTGGTCTTCGAGTACTTGCGACAGACTCTGTACCTGACGCTAAAGTTTTACATACTGCGAATGTATTGGCCGAGTATTTGGACAACGATGAGAACGGTACGGTTGATCAGCCTGAAGTACTTGCTAAGCTGTTGGGAAATTCAAATTCAGAAATTGCCACAATGGTCCTATTCGAGTCCGAGAGTGAGCAGGAATCGTTTATGGACTCTTTCGAAACATTAATGCAAATTCTAACCAGAAGCCAAAATCTTTTTGCGGATGAGATCTTTGAAAACGGAAGCTCTGGCAACGACCGCGATGCCACTCTGGAAGAAGTTCTTCATTTAGTCACAGATTTAGGCTGGGATGAAGCTTTTCCTGATATCTGGGGAGAACGCAAAGGCTCATCCGTGGCGAATGCAATGGACTTGGCTCGTGGAGGCTACTTTGAAAATGTTCCCGCACAGTACCCGACAGATGCATGGTACACATACGATGACGAAACATCTGATTATCCAACCCAGATCACCGAGTATGTCTATTGGGCAACAACCACCCATCTCGGTGCTCAAAATTGGCAAGGACGCAACCATTCAAATTACACCAATGAATGGACACCCTATACAAAAGAAATGTTAGCACAGACTGATCCAGCTATTGTCAGCCTTATGACTTCGGATGATTACCGCTTTCCAGTAATGAAATTGCCTGATGGCAATTATTCGGTGTCAGCAAATAACGGTAATACTTCATCCATTTTACCTGCTTCTACTCACCTTGGATCCTCCAATTGGTATGAAAGTTCCTGGCTGGGAGTTTATTTTGAATCATCTAAGTCATGGATTTATCAAATAAATCTTGGATGGCTCTACATTCCTTTTTCAAATACAGAAAATTTTTGGATGTATCATGCTGACCTTAAATGGCTCTGGACTACCTCATCGATTTATCCCTGGGTTTATGTAAATGAAATCAAAGACTGGAGATACTATCTTCCACAACTTGGCTTCTACCGGGCAGATACCCAAACATGGTCTTCTCCATCCGAATTGGTGACCGAGTTTAGTCAGAACGATTCCGTTGCCTACAATTCCGCTTATTATTCGAGTGGTGCAATCACTTCGAATAGCAACATCTCAGCTTGGTTCGACCGTTCCCTTGAAATCAATGGTCTTAAGCTTTTTGTAGCCGGTGCCGTGGGGGGACAAATTGCCGTGCCCGATGAATGGGCCAAGAAAATCGCCCAGACCGTAAAATTGCTGACCGATCCAAACGATGCAGAAATTGATATTCCTTCACAGGAAAGAATGATCCAAGTCCTTCAGGGAGCATCCGGCACCTGGCATGCAGGATATCCCGCGGCACAACGGTTAGCCTATGGTGGAGGTAGCGATTATTCTCCCAATCCGCTTACAGATAGCGGGATTGAAGCATACAACGGTTACCAAAACCTCGATGACTATTTGATGAACGATATGGTATGGTATCGAAACAGTAGTGATGGGGAGGTAAACAATGTGGGAGATTATGATATCGCCGAAGTATTGGAGCATCTGATGCATACGATTCATCTATATGGGGTGCCGGGAGCAGTGACCGGATCCCAAAACGCACTTCAATGGGATTACGAATTTCATAGCGGTTGGCAGACGAGTGAACTGTATTACGCCATGAAAGAAGCAGTCGATAACGGTGTCTTCAGCCTCAAGGACTATGGAGATGAGAACATCAATACCCCTGACACCTACAGCGTTGCCTCGAAGGAATATCTATACCTTCTCAATTTCGGGATGTGGGAATATGGACAGGAGTTTTGGGAAAACGGCACTTTGGCCCCGGAGTGGAATGACAATGCCAGAACCCCCTCCGGCGTTCAGCAAAACAACCCTCTGGGCTACGCCCTTTTTAACAGTTACATCAAACCTGTTCTGTCCAAGCCGAGCCTAACCGATCTACGCACTATTTTTCAGGACAATGACGGCGGTACATCCGGATATGTGAGCGATTAGAGAAAAATTTGATAAATTTTAAATCTTCTTACTGAAACACATCAGGTTCTTTTCTCCACGGATCAAAATCTTGTCATTGATGGGTACGGGTGATGCGATCACTCGTTCGCCCATATCAAAATCTCCAAGAAATTTAAAACCTTTGGAAATATCTGCGATCAGGATCACCCCGTCCTCCCGAGGAGCATAAAGGAATTTTCCCGCTACCGTCGGAGAGGCATAATAACTGGAACTCGCTCGAGGAAACGCATCCTCCCAATGACTCTTTCCGGTTTTCGGATCAATACAGTGAACTTCTCCACGGTCGCGTAAAACAAAGACCTTCCCATGAGCCACCGCTGGGGTTGGCACGAAACATCCGGTATCCGTTCGCGACCACAAAAGATTGGATTCCGTCACATTTCCCTTCCCCCCCATGAGAATCCCTTTCATATGGGTGCCCCGCCCATAGGGAACAATCGCAATATTTCCGGCCACTACCTGGGAACCAACCACCACCCAGTTTTTCTTTTGCTTCGGATTAAATCCGGTCGATACCCAGAGCATTTCTCCATCCTTGGCGGAATGAGCCGATAATCTTTCCGCCCCCCATACCAGGATCGCTTCCATCCCCTTATGTTTGATCAGGGTGGGTGTGGCATAACTATGATCACACTCCGGCGGAGTTTGGTAATTTCTTTCCTTTTTCCAAACCACCTCTCCCGACTTCGGGTCAAAAGCGATCAACCAGGAATTTCCCTTTCTCATCAGAGCCACAACCAAGTGCTCACTTGTGAGCATCGGAGAAGTGCCAAAATCCCAATACAGGGTATCTTTCCCATAGCTGGATAAATCTTTCTTCCAGAGAATTTTCCCGGCCATATTCAAACAGGCCAAATTTCCACTCTTGAACAAGGCGTACAAATTCGATCCATCCGTGACCACCGATGGATTGCTCCCTGATCCATTGAGGTGGCGTCCTTTTCTTTCCGGGCCGATGGTTGTCTGCCAGACTTGTTCCCCATTCATCGAAAACCCAAGAACCGAATCTTCTCCATCAACCGGACTGGTCAGAAAAATGGAATTCTCCCAAACGATCGGGGTCGAGCATCCCTTCTCCGGCAGGGGCGATTTCCAAAGCAGGTTTTTTTTCTGATTTAATTCAGCCGGATAATCTCCTGATTCTACCGATCCCGAAGCATCCGCTCCCCGCCAGGCAGGCCAATTCTCGGCACATACAACGCCAAAGGATAAAAGAAATAGAAATGTAAGTGAGTTTTTCATAAGTTTTGTTTAGTTATAAATTTTTTGATCAGGGAAGTTCACGGAGACGCATTCCCCGAAAGTCAACCGGTGCCCCTTCCGATTCCATCACTAGATGGCCCTCGCTCGGTTTGCACTCATACCCGCCCGATACTTCCTCGCCGTTTACCCAAAGACGGACCTCTCCATTAATCGCCCGAAAATAATAATGATTCCACTCCCCATGCGGACGGGTCAACCGCTTGGTCGGAAAGGAACGGGCACTCGTCGGCTTGCCCACCTTCCAGGTATCTCCATTCTCGGTGTAGGTCAGTTCCGGGTTCATCGCCTTCATACTCCCCACACCGACCGGAAAGACATCTCCATGACTGGTGAACCAATCGGATCGTTTCTTTTTATTCTTAAGAAAATTTTCCTCATATCCGAGATCCAGGATTTGAATTTCTATCCCCTGTGGTAATTTACCTCTTGGCAAAGTATCAAGAACTTTTCGTGGGCACCAGATAAAGATCCCTGCATTTCCTGAATATTTATTGTGTCTCCACTCCAAAACCATTTCAAAATTCTTGTATATTTTCACGGATCGCAATCCACCAAATGGATTCCCCGTACAATGCATCATGCCCGGTTCCTCTCCAAATTGAAAAGTATCGGGATCACAATTTACCTGTGCAAAATCCTTTTCGGTAAGCGTTACCCATCCCTGTCCTGAAAACCCGTCCACAAAGGCCTTCGGTTTTTCTGCTGCCAAGAGTGGAAAAGAAAAGAGCAATAGTAGGGCCGGTAAAATTCTCATTTCTTAAATTGCATAGCAGAGATAATTTCTCGGCAAGCCGGATTTAAGGCTACAAAAAAATTTTATTGATGTAGCGGAGGAACTATATTTGGAGAGAAAACTTTACCCACAAAGATTCTACCTAATTGTCAACCTACTGCTTCCCTGAGTTGCTGGTCCAATTTTTTCAGTTCCGGCATCTCTACTCCCTTGGCTTCTCCTCGACGCAGGGCTTCTCCCCAGATCGCGTCGATCTCCACCGGTTTATCATCCAAAAAATCAATCAGACTGGAAGGTTTGTAGGGACCCATCGGTTCAGTAAGTTCGAACTGGCGGTCCAAAAATGAATCCTCGATCTCAATATGATAAGCCTTAGCCCCTGCCTGGACTTCGAGCATGAGATCACGGGCCCGCTGGGTCAGGATAGGATTGGCAAGAATCAGATCGGTGGTGATCCCCCCACCGGCTATGGCCAAGCCATTAAAGGGGATATTCCAGCAGAGCTTTCGCCAGAGAGCTTCATCCAAGGATTCCGATTCTCTCACCCGTACACCTGCAGATTGAAAAGCATTTACAATGGACCTACCCTCTTCTGAAATAGTCTGACCCAACTCCCCAAACTGTACATATCCGGGAAGCAGGCTCTCGATCACATGAGGAGATGTCCGATTGATACAGGTGAAGCAGAGTCCGGCAAGAATGGTACGGTCATGCCCAAAGGCATCGCCCAGGTTTTCCGCATTACCCATCCCATTCTGCAAAGTGAGCAGGCGGGTATGATCCCCAACCAATGGCCGGATCAAATCAGGCAGAGTGGAATTAGCGGTTGCTTTGCTCGCGACGATGACCCAGTCGCAAACCCCGATCGATTCGGTGCTGGCATGGGCATGCAATCCATCCACTGGTTCGCGTCGACCACCCTCGCCGTGATGGATCAGCCAAAGCCCATTTTCCTGGACTGAATCGTAAGAGCTGCGAAAATGAAAATGAATATCCTGCCCGGACAGGGCAAGCAGGCCTCCATAATACCCTCCAACTGCACCGGGGCCGACCAATCCAATTTTGCCAACCGTCTGGCTTTTCATTCAACTATCGCCGTAGAGGGGCAACCAGAGTATTGACGGCTTCTTCCGCGAGATCTGGATAATCGAGTGTGTAGTGAAGACCGCGGCTTTCCTGCCGTTTGAGAGCGGAGCGTACGATGAGTTCCGCCACGCAAACAAGGTTACGAACCTCGAGCAGGGAGAGATCGACCTTGGCATTCCAATAGTACTCATTGATCTCACGCTCCAAATTACGCAGTCGCGAACGGGCCCGTTCCAGACGTTTGGTCGAGCGGACGATGCCCACATAATCCCACATCGTGCGTTTTAATTCATCCAGATTATGCGAAAGGACCACCCGTTCATCCGAGGCCGGCACATCCCCGTCCACCCACTCGGGTAGGGAAACTTTGGTTTTTTTACGGGATGCCAAAAAGGCACAGACGGCCTCCGCGCCACGATGGGCCATGACCACGGCTTCGAGCAGCGAATTACTGGCCAAACGGTTCGCCCCGTGAAGCCCGGTGCAGGCAACTTCCCCGCAGGCATACAGGCCTTTGAGCTTGGTGGAACAGTCAAGCTCGGTGGGTATTCCGCCACAAGAATAATGAGCCGCCGGAACCACCGGGATAGGTTCCTTGACCGCATCCACTCCTTTTTTCAGGCAGTTCTCGTAAACATTGGGAAAACGGTCAGGAAAATCCCCTTTCATGTTTGGGGTATCCAACCTTACAAAGGCGGAACCGGATCTTTTCATTTCCCGATCAATCGCCCGGGCCACCACATCACGTGGGGCCAAGTCAGCAAGCGGATGATATTTTTTAAGAAAAGGTTTTCCACGGGAATCTATCAGTTTCACCCCTTCGCCCCGAACTGCCTCGGTGATCAGGAAGCGGTCCCCATCATTGGAATGCAAAGTCGTAGGATGAAATTGCATGAATTCCAAATTCATTGCCGAAAGTCCGGCCCGGGAAGCCATGGCCACCCCATCACCGGTGGCAATGGAGGGGTTGGTGGTGTAAAGATAAGTCTGGCCGGCTCCTCCGGTGGCAAGCAGAACAACGGGGGCGGATACCGTGATCACCCGGTCCCGGTTGGCATCGAAGAAATAAATTCCGAGAATTCGGTCATCATTCCCCTCCACTTTGACACCGAGTTTACGGGCTTTTTTGGCAGTGACCAAATCGATGGCGAAATAGTGCTCGAACAGAGTGACTCCCTGTTTGGCAATATTGGCGAGCAGGGCATCCTCAATTGCTTTTCCAGTGACATCCTTAACATGCAAAACCCGACGCTTACTGTGACCACCCTCTTTCCCGAGAGATATCCGACCATCATCCAAATTGGAAAAAGAAACTCCCATTTCCGCAAGATCCTGAATGCGGGCGGGGCCGTCCCGTAAAATTTCGCGAACAATTTCCGGATCACATAGTCCATCCCCAGCCTCCAGGGTATCCTCCACATGCTTATCGAGATCATCGCCGGCCGAAGTGACCGCGGCAATTCCTCCCTGGGCATAATTTGTATTGGATTCCGCTTTGTCTTTTTTGGTAAAGATAGCCACCCGGTATCCCGCTTCCGCAACTTTGAGGGCAAAACTGAGTCCGGCAATCCCGCTCCCCACAATTACCATATCATATTCCGCTTTAACTCGTTTGCTCATCCTAAAGACATGTTATCAATTAGACGGATATTGTCCACCCAGACAGCAATCACCAGCATGGAACGACCCAGTTCAATTTCCTTCTCCGGCTTCATGTTCTCCCGGTCCACCACCTCGGCATAATTAATCCTGACAAAACTACCGGATCGTAGAACCGTCATCAGCTCCGCTTTTACGCGGTCAACATTGCGGATTCCTTTCTCATCCACCAATCGCTTACCAGCCAGCAGAGCCTTGTGAATGAGGAGAGCATCCTGTCTTTGCCGATCATTGAGATAGGAATTACGGGAGCTCATGGCTAGTCCATCAGGTTCCCGCAATGTGGGACCGATCACCACTTCGATGGGGAAATGCAAATCCCGAATCATCCGCTTGAGCACCACCACCTGCTGGGCATCCTTTTGACCGAGGGCCACATAAGCGGGCCGGACAAGATTGAAGAGCTTGGCACAAATGGTGGTGACGCCCTTGAAGTGAGTCGGGCGTGTCTCTCCGCAGAGTCCCCGGCTGACTCCTTCCTCTGAAACATAGGTACTGGCACCTTCGGGATAAATATCATCCGTTTGCGGTGCAAAAATATAATCAACCTTTCTTTCCCGGCAAAGTGCCAAATCCCGTTCCATATCCCGGGGATATTTTTCCAGATCCTCCCCTGCCCCGAATTGAGTAGGGTTCACAAAAATCGAAAGGATCAGGATGTCGGATCGTTCACGGATCAGATCGATCAAGGAAAGATGTCCGTCGTGGAGATATCCCATGGTGGGAACAAATCCGATTTTTTTCCCTTCTTTTTCCAATCGCAGGGCAAGTTCCTGAATTTCTTCGATGGAGGTGATGACTTCCATGGGGAAGGTCTAATTTTCTAATTAGTAAGACTTAGCCAGCACCACCCGGCTGGGACTTGGGTTCCCACTGAATATACAGGTGCCTGATTCGCCATTCTCTTCAGGAATGCAACGGACTGTCACTTTAAGATCATTTTTCAATTGTTCTTCCCATTGTGGGTCACGATCCCAATGTGCCAGAGCAAACCCACCATGAATTTCCGGTTTGGATTTATTCTTGGGGGTAAAGTATGCATAGAGCTCATCCTTACTATCGATGGTCACAGTATTCTCCTCACGAAAAGCCAAAGCCCGGGCAAACAGGTTGGCTTGCATCTCTTCGAGAATGCTGGGCACTTGCTCGACGAATGATTTACGCTCCATTCCTTCGCGTTGAGCACCCTGATCTCTACGGCCAACAAAAACAGTTCCTTTTTCAAGGTCACGGGGCCCAATCTCAATGGTTAAAGGAATTCCCTTCTTTACCCAGCTCCAGTATTTTTCACCTCCGCGCAGATCCCGGTCATCCACATCCACACGAATTGAATCACCCGAAAAAGTCTGGGCCCGTAATTCCTTGGCTAGTTCTTCACACGCCTCCAATACCTGGGCACGGGTGTCCTCCTTGGGTGTGACCGGCAGGATCACCGCATGGGTGGGAGCCACTTTGGGTGGAACTACGAGACCATCATCATCTGCATGGGTCATGATCATTCCCCCGATCAAACGGGTGGATACCCCCCAGGATGTCGTCCAGCCAAACTCTTCCTTCCCTTCAACACTTTGAAATTTGATACCACAGGCCTTGGAAAAGTTTTGTCCGAGGAAATGAGATGTACCTGCCTGCAGGGCTTTACGGTCCTGCATCATCGCCTCGATACACAGGGTGCTTTCCGCACCCGGGAAACGCTCAGACTCGGTCTTTTCTCCGCAAAGCACAGGCATGGCGAGCCAGTTCTCGGCAAAATCCGCATACAGTTTGAGAATCAAACGGGTTTCCTCCATCGCTTCCTCAGAAGATGCATGAACAGTATGCCCCTCCTGCCAAAGAAATTCCGCGGTACGGAGAAAAAGACGGGGACGCATTTCCCAGCGCACCACATTGGCCCATTGATTGATCAATAAGGGAAGATCCCGGTATGACTGGACCCAGCGGGCGAATAATTCCCCGATGATGGTCTCAGAGGTTGGACGTACAATCAGTGGTTCATCCAATTCACCTGCTGGTTGTAAAATACCATCCTCATCGGCTTCGAGGCGGGAATGGGTAACTACGGCACATTCCTTGGCAAAGCCATCGACATGCTCCGCCTCTCTTTGAAGGAAACTTTTGGGAATAAAGAGCGGGAAATAAGCATTCTTATGCCCGGTCTTCTTAAACATCGTATCAAGTGAGTCCCGGATATTTTCCCAAATGCCGTACCCCCACGGCTTGATCACCATGCATCCGCGTACAGGGGTGTTCTCCGCCAAATCGGCGGCTTTAACGACTTGTTGGTACCACTCCGGATAATCTTCCTCGCGAGTGGGTGAAATTGCATTGCGTGGCTTGCCCATAATTTAAAGTTAGAGATTAGTTATAAGTTCCTGGATCAGAAATTGCGAGAATCAAGCGTTTCATTGTCTTGCAGATTTATGCGAAGACTTTTGACAAAATTCACCGCAATCCCATGATATCAGGTTTTCAAACGCGCAAATGCGCCCAACCCCCATCTGCACTTAAATAACATGACGCACATCATTGAAGTACACGGTCGAGAAATTATCGATTCACGCGGCAACCCAACGGTTGAAGTTGAGGTCGAACTCAGCAGCGGAGCATTTGGCAGAGCTGCCGTTCCCTCTGGAGCAAGTACCGGCGAACACGAAGCCATTGAACTAAGGGACGGCGATGCTTCCCGCTATGTGGGCAAAGGAGTTTCTCAGGCAGTTGAAAATGTTAACACCAAGATAGCAGAAACTTTGGTCGGGCTGGACGCCACTGATCAGGCAGGGATCGACCAAGCAATGCTGGACCTAGACGGAACACCCAACAAATCCGTTTTGGGAGCCAATGCCATCCTTGGTGCATCCATGGCCACCGCTCATGCTGCAGCCGCTGCCTGCGGACTACCCCTATATAAATACTTGGGCGGACCAAACTCCAAGGTGTTACCCGTACCGATGATGAATGTTTTGAATGGCGGTTCCCATTCCGATGCACCCATCGATGTGCAGGAATTTATGATTATGCCAATCGGAGCCCCTTCCTTCAGGGAAGCACTTCGTATGGGCTGTGAAATCTTCCATTCCCTCAAAAAGGTACTCAAGGACCAGGGACTATCCACTGCGGTTGGCGATGAGGGTGGTTTTGCCCCCAATCTTGCAAGTAATGTGGCTGCCCTCGAATCTCTTTCCGTAGCTGTTGAAAAAGCAGGTTACAAGTTGGGCGATGAGATTGTATTTGCCCTCGATGTGGCTTCATCCGAATTTTTCGACAAAGAAAAAGGCAAATATGTATTTGGTAAAAGCGATGGTTCCGAGCGTGACTCCGACGAGATGGTTGCTTTCTATGAGGAGTTGGTAAACAAATTCCCCATCAAATCGATTGAGGACGGATGCGACGAAAATGACTGGACCGGATGGAAAAAACTTACCGATGCGATCGGTGACCGTGTACAACTCGTAGGAGATGATCTTTTCGTGACCAATGTCGACTTCCTCAAAAAAGGAATCGATCAGGGCGTTGGAAACTCCATTCTGGTAAAAGTAAATCAGATTGGATCCCTCACCGAGACATTTGACGCCGTGGAAATGGCTAAGGAAGCCCAATACACTTCCGTGATCTCCCACCGTTCCGGTGAGACAGAAGATGTAACCATTGCTGATATCTCAGTGGCCACCAATGCCGGCCAAATCAAGACTGGTTCTCTTTCCCGTACAGACCGTATTTGTAAGTACAACCAACTGCTTCGTATTGAAGAGCAATTGGGCGATCAGGCAGTCTACGGCGGAAAGATCTAAAGGCTTTCACTCCATGTCCAGTCAAGAGAACCTAGCCTGAATGGTTGGGTTCCCATTTACCTACCTGATTTGAATTCCTAGGTATGCAACCCACTGCTATCGTTCCAAGTTTCCCTAGTGTCATTGAGGATTGGTGGTGGATGCAGGCATGTCAGAAATGGCCGGAATTAAGTGAGGATAAATTACTCAATCTTATCCGGAAGGAAATCGTACAGCAGAGTGACCGCTTTAATAAATTCCGTAATTTTGATGCGGATGCTTATGGAAAACGGGATCTTTCCATTTTGGCATACGGGAATTTTTATTATCCGAGGACATGGACTGCGATGTCGTTTGCCATGGCCGAGGCTTTGCATGTACGGGGATGGAGTCCGCCTAAAAAAGGTCCGGTCAGAATTTTGGACCTAGGCTCAGGTACGGGAGCAAGTGGATTATCCTGCCTGCACTTTCTTCATAATCAGGGTATTGAGAACCATATGCAATTGGAGGCCGTGGATTATTCAAGCAAGAGCCTGGTATTTGTAAAGAAAGTGCACGCGGCCAACCGTGGACTTTGGCCCGATAGTCGCATCAGCACGGCCCGTATGGATTTGAATTTTCCCTTCGATGAAAAGAACCGGAAAAGATACGACCTGATCCTTCTTGGGTACTCCCTTAATGAATTACTGGATGAGGAAGATGATTCAAATTACAGACAACTTCTTTCATTCTTACCCAGTTTGCTCAAGAATAACGGTATGGCGATAATTACCGAGCCCGCTCAGGCTGAAATTTGCCATACTCTTCATCAAAACTGTGCCAAGCTAACCAAAGAAGATGCAAATGTCTTCCTTCATGCCCCCTATTTCAATGGGATGTGCTGTCCATTGGCAGACAATCAATCGAAATACTTCAGTCATGAAGTCAGGAAAATGAGCCCGCCATCGGTAATGGAGAAAATCAACCGCCCCCTGAATCTGGAGATTCGGGAGGTTAAATTTGGTCTATCCATGATTGGGGCGAATAAACCACAAGATTTAGGCCATGGCCAGCAGGTCTGCCGGATCATCAGTCCAATCAAAAAGCGAAAAGGAACGGTTTCTTTTATCGGCATGGCGAGTGATGGTGAGGAATACACTTATGAATTTCAACGGCGTGACCTGCAAAAAGAGGAATTAAACGATCTCTTATGCCTTACCCGTGGAGACATCCTTACGATATCAGACATGCAAGACACACCTGATCCATCCAATCGAATCCGTTTACACAAGATGGAACAGATCAGTCCTCTTTTTATGCCCAGGTTTGGGAGATAGTAAGAATAAAGAAAGAAAGCTCGGGTAGGTTTACCTACTTTTCCTCAATCACTTTAATCTCAAAATCACGGGTACCCTTTACATCGCCAACCACTGTGCGGAATCGTTGTTTGGTACGCAAAGCCTGTAACATCGCCTGTTGATTGAGTCTTTTCATAAAAGAAGGAGGTCGACGAAAGGCGGTTATTAATTTGGAGGTTACAATTAGGGTGCTTAATTCCACGCTCATTGTACGACTGAATCCCTCGGGTAACGCAAAGCAAAGTTGTCCGGGGATTAACCGTTCGGATTCGCTTTCCATCACACAGGTAATTTCACCGAGTAATCCAATGATTTTCAATCCGCCATTGGTGGTCACCCCGGCCATAAACACAAAGGGATCATCGGAGGAGAGTTCACACTGCGTAAGCGGAGATTTTAATCTGACCGAGCCATTCTTCTTCGTTTGATGAAATAGATAAGAACCTGAATTTAGATGAATAAAGTTTGCCCCGGCTAACTCAAAACTGGATGCATCCAAGGAGCGAAGCATGATTGGTTCTTTGTACCCAATCACCTCAATTCCCCCTTTAGGCAAAACAGTCAGCCTGCGCCCAGTGCCGATTGGGTCGTTTTCGGAAAGTTGTTCCCGCTCAGTCCAGGTATTTTTGGAAATAATTCGACCAAACACCTGAGAAACAGAAAAATCCTTCGGCTCATCCTCCAATGGTAGAAATCCGGAGGGATCTGTCACTGGTTTTAATTTGCTACGGGTATATTTTGCGACAATAGAACGCCCCTTGGCTATACGCAGTTGTTTTTCAGCCTGTATTCGAAG
>JBMYOA010000006.1:0-29008 GCA_049598825.1 Opitutales bacterium
AAGAGGATAAATTGTTAACCAAAGCGGTGGAAACACCCAGTGAAAATAAACCCCGTTTTAATTGGGCTGAAGCTTTGGATGACAACCGATTTGAAGTGCCTAAGGTACGTATTACGGATGGCGCGGGTGACCGTGATTTCCATATCGCCGAGGTGGCAGATGTGATCGGAGAAGCATTGACGGATCTGATGATATCAAGGGAAGAAAATGAAATATACACCCCCAAGAACCGGGAGCTCGTGGTGGAGTCTGCCCGGATCGTCGCTGATCGCTTAGTTGAGCGGATGGCTGAGGAGGATGAAGGCGGAGCCCCACGCCTCTCCTTTGACGAGCTTTACCGTCTTATCGAAAAGGCTCTTGTCGAGAATGACGCCTATGATGTGGCTAAAAGCCTGGTGATAAGCCGCTCTAGCGATGGAAGTTCAGGACCTGGCAGTATTCATGCAGTCGGCACGGAGGCAGCGCAAATACGCCTGATCCGCCGGAGTGGCCAGGTGGTTCCGTGGAATTCGGCGAAAATCGAAGTTGCAGTTCGTAAAGCGTTTCTTTCTCTCAGACTCGATTCTGAACCTGCCGTAGATATTGCTCTCCGCGTGACCCAGAGGGCACTGTCAACAGGGCAGGCATTCATCAATATCGAAGATGTACAGGATATTGTGCAGGAAGAATTGATGAGAAAAGGATTCTTCAAGGTAGCCGAGTCCTACATTCTTTATCGTGCACGTCGAAGAATTGAGCGTGAGCTGGGTGGTTCGAATGAGGAAGTAAAGCAGGACTCGATGATCGTTGTCCAAAAGCAAGATGGAAGCACTTACTTTTGGGATGGGATCGATTTAAAGAAGAGAATATCTTTTGCCACCATAGGTTTGGATCTGTGCCTAACATCAGAACAAATCGAAGAAGCACTCAGAAGGTCCGTCTTTTCCGAGATTTCGGAAGAAGACTTGCGTAAAACAATTATTCTTAATTCGAAAACCCTGATCGAACGGGATGGAGATTTTGCAAAATTTGCAGCCCGGATCTTGCTTACTTTCGTCTACGAAGAGGTACTCGGTTGGAATATTGCGCAAAATAGCATCGATGAATTAAAGACTTTCCATGTCGAAGGATTAAAATCCTATTTGAAAAGAGGTGTTGAAATTAAGCGCCTTGATTCAAAACTTCTCAAACTAGATATTACGAAGATTGCAGACGCTCTCGATCCTTCCGCGGATCTTGATTTTGATTATTTGGGCATTCAAACCCTTTACGATCGTTATCTTGTCGTTGATAAGACAGGAGAAAAACCCAAGCGCCTGGAAACACCTCAATTATTTTGGATGCGGGTGGCGATGGGGGTCTTCGCCCATGAAGATAACCCTGAAGACCAAATCATATCTTTATACAACCTATATAAAAGCCGTAGATTCTGCTCATCCACACCCACATTGTTTAATTCGGGAACACCACATTCCCAGCTATCTTCCTGCTATTTGTATAAAGTTGATGATACTATCGAATCGATTATGTACCGGGGAATTGCTGAAAATGCATTCCTTTCAAAGTGGGCTGGCGGTCTTGGTGGGAGCTGGACTTCGGTTCGTGGGACAGGAAGTCATATTGCCGGAACAAATGGCGAGAGCCAGGGAGTAATCCCCTTTCTTAAAATGCACAATGATCAACTTTGTGCAGTCAATCAGGGCGGTAAGCGCAAAGGCTCAGGTTGTGCTTACCTCGAGTCATGGCATTGCGATATTCTAGAGTTCTTGGAACTTAGGAAAAACACAGGTGATGATCGTCGCCGAACTCACGACATGAATACAGCGAATTGGATTCCAGATTTGTTCATGAAACGAATGGAATCCCGTGAGAATTGGACATTGTTCCGGAGCAACGAAGTTTCTGATCTTCATGATTTGTACGGGCAGGAATTTGAAAGCAAATATGTCCAGTACGAAGCCAAGGCTGAGAAAGGTGAGATCTGGGGCCAATCGATTCCCGCGATTGATTTGTGGAAGCAAATGCTCAAAGTTCTTTTCGAAACGGGACATCCTTGGATTACTTTTAAAGATACCTGCAACATCAGAAGCCCTCAGGATCATGTGGGAGTCATCCATAGTTCAAATTTGTGCACTGAGATTACTCTTAACACTGGTGCAGATGAAACCGCAGTTTGTAACCTCGGTTCAGTTGTTTTGGATTCCCATCTCAAGGCAGACGGATCTCTGGATCACGAAAAATTACGCGATACCATTCAAATCGCAGTCCGTGCATTGGATAATGTTATTGATGTCAATTTTTACCCGACAGATGCGGCCAAAACTTCCAATAGTCGTCACCGCCCGATTGGGCTCGGGGTAATGGGCTTACAAAACGCTCTTTTCACCAAGAACATACCCTTTAGTTCTGAGGAAGCAGTCGAATTTAATGACGAGTTCATGGAGGCTATTTGTTACTACGCTTACGAAGCTTCGAGCGACTTGGCCAATGAGCGTGGTACCTATTCAAGCTACCGTGGATCAAAGTGGGATCGTGGTTTACTGCCACAGGATACGATTTCTCTTCTTGAAAAAGAAAGAGGTGAATCCGTTGATGTGCCGAAGACCAGCAAGATGGATTGGTCGATTGTCCGGGATAAAATTGCGAAGCATGGCATGCGTAACAGTAATGTGATCGCAATCGCACCTACTGCCACTATTTCCAACATTATGGGCTCCTCACCATGCATAGAGCCCACCTATAAAAATCTTTTTGTTAAGAGTAATTTGTCCGGTGATTTCTTAGTACTCAACCGTTACCTGGTAAATGATCTGAAATCGGAAGGTCTTTGGAACCGCGAAATGTCAGATCAGCTAAAGTACTTTGACGGAGAACTCGGTCCAATTCAGGGAATACCTGATTGGATTAAGAAAAAATACTCCACTGCTTTTGATGTCTCCTATGAATATGTGATAGCTGCGGCAGCGCGTCGTCAGAAGTGGATTGATCAGTCTCAATCAGTCAATCTTTTCCTTGGTTCGCCAAACCTGAAGACACTTTCCCATATGTACCGAGACGCTTGGCGTAAGGGATTAAAAACAACTTATTATTTGAGAACACTGGGGGCATCCAACATCGAAAAAGCTACTGTTACCATGAAGCAGGTTGAAAAAAGTCAACCCGGACTTTCTGCAGATGCCTCCGAAGCAAGCCCTCAACAATTCACTGAGGACGAGAAAAAGGCCTGTAGTATTCAGGCAATGCTCAACGGTGAAGAGTGCGAAGCTTGCCAGTAGTCCAATCTCTTAATTACTCCAAACCGATTTGTAGATGAGCGTGCGGGATCGCTTGTCTTGCTTTCTTAGTAAAAAGCCCACTCTTTCCAATGGTGTTTTTATTGCTCCCAATGCCGTTGTTGTCGGGGATGTCCGCTTGGGAGAATATTCCAGTGTTTGGTACAATGCAGTTTTACGAGGGGACATAAACTATATTTCCATCGGCAAAGAAACGAATATTCAGGATGGTGTTATCGGTCATCTGGCTGATGATCATCCTTTGATTGTTGGAAGTCAGGTCACTGTCGGGCATGGTGCAGTCATTCATGCTTGTACGATTGAGGATGAATGTTTGATCGGAATGAATGCCACAATTCTTGATGGAGCCCATATTGGTAAGCAATCAATTGTTGCAGCGGGTTCCTTGGTCCCCGCGGGTACTCATATTCCGGATGGTAGTCTATTTGCGGGGGTACCTGGGGAGTTGAAGAAAACGCTCAATGAAAAACAACGCTCTTCACTTGCAGGTTGGGCCCAAAAGTACCTCGAGGTCTCAAAAGCTCACCAATCGCTCGAGTAGGCTCGTCTTATTGGAAAAGAAGTTCAGTTACTCCACTGGAGCATTCTTTCAATAGGGAGCTTTGATTTTTCGATTAGGTCTGGCTCCATCGATATCTCCGGTTGAGCGGATTGCAGGCATTCCAGTAATTTAGGGATGGTATTCATTTTCATGAATCTGCAGTCGTTGCAGGCACAGTTGCCAGTCGGGCCGGCAATGAAGGCTTTATCCGGAAGTTCACGGGTTAAACGATGCATCATACCAGTCTCAGTCAATATGATAAAGGTATCTGAAGGGTGGTCTTTGCAGTAGTGAACCATCTTTTCGGTGCTACAGACTTCGTCGGCAAGATCCCGTACCGTTTGGACACATTCAGGGTGAGCAACCACCGGAGCATCCGGGTATTCCAATCGGCATCTTTCAATGGACTCTTTGGTAAACAAAACATGAGCATAACAACTACCTGGCCATAGTTTCATTTTACGTCCGGTTTGACCGATGACCCACTGTCCAAGATTCTGATCCGGAACAAAAAGAATTTCTTTATCCTGAGGAACTTGGTTTACGATTTGTACCGCATTACCACTTGTACAGATGACATCACTCAAAGCTTTGACCGCAGCGGAGCAGTTTACATAGGCAACGACAAAGGTATCGGGATTGTTGGACTTATACTCAGCAAGTTTCTCGGCGGGGCAAGAGTCCGAAAGCGAACAGCCTGCATCAAGGTCGGGCAGTAGAACCGTTTTCGAAGGGTTAAGGATTTTGGCGGTTTCAGCCATGAAGTGGACGCCGCAAAATACGATAATATCCGCATCGGTTGATGCGGCCTGCCTGGCAAGACCCAGGGAATCCCCCACATAGTCAGCCACCTCCTGAATTGGCTCGATTTGGTAATTGTGGCAGAGAAGAATGGCATTCTTTTCTTTTTTTAATCGAATAATTTCTTCCTGTTCATGCGTGAGAGTTTTCTTACCCGGTTGGTTACGAAATAATTGCAGGGGAGGGGGAGAGGCTGGGTTTTCCTTAATCATGATTGAATGTTCTGTGCGCAATTTCCATTTTTACGGAACTCAGGGCATTCTGCATGGACTTGTAATCTTTGATCTTTGACCTCGAGTCCCAATTTTTCGGAAACCGTTTTGCCGTACCATTCCATAAAGGGGGCATCAACATCGTGGATCCGGTCACAGTCTGAACAAATGACCTGAGCCTTAAAGGTCTCGGAAGTTCCATTCAGTGCGTAGAATTTATTTTCCTGCCCGACATCAATTTTACGGATTATACCGCTTTCAACCAGAAGCGGTAGGCATCGATAAACGGTAGCCCTGGAAACGGTATCGTCCAAATTCTGAGCGTCCCTGAGGAGTTGTTCGGCAGTGAAGTGGCCGCTCTGCTTAAAAAGGGCCTCAAAGACTCCTTTCCGCTGATCGGTCATGCGCAGTCCTTTACTGCCGAGAAAGTCTGAAAAACTTTCCAATGTTTCTTGGGGGATGCTCACAGGCATGATTTAAACTCCTAGGCGGATGTTACAGGATGGTCAAACTTATTGAGACGAAAATGAGATTGGATATCTTCCTTCTTGTCGGAAGCTCCAAGAAAAAGTAAATTTTAATAATGTCGATAAAGGTAAATGATCAGGTAATTCCCTCATGGGCGATTGAAAGGCAGGCACAGTCCCTCTATGAACAGGTGGCTAGAGGAATGCAGGGGAAACCCCAGGAAGTCATTCAGTTGGCGGCCATAGACTTGGCAAAGGAAAGAATGATTGATCAGTCTCTGATGGCTCAGGAGAGCAATCGCCGTAAATATCAAATAGACCCCGAGGAAGTGAACAAGGGGATGAAACGGTGGATGAGAGAAAACGGGGGGAAGAAAGCGATCGAAAAAGCAAAGCACCCGGCCATTAAAGACCGTGATGATTTGAGGAGGGAAATACTTGCTCAGTTACGTTATAACCGACTGCTTGAGGATGAGTCATCCTGTGACATACCAACTGAAGACGAGGCCCGGGAGTATTACGATAACCGGCCTGACCTGTTTACTAGCGAAGAGATGGTCTCCGCTTCCCATATTCTTAAAAAGGCTTCTTCTGATGAGGAATTTGAGAATGCTGAAAAAGAAATTCTTTCAATCCGCGATCGCTTACTGGGTGGGGAAGATTTCGTCAAGTGTGTGCAGGAGGAATCGGATGACGGGGGGAATGATGGGAATTTAGGAACCTTCGGTAAAGGAAGAATGGTTCCAGAATTTGAAGAAGCAGCCTTTTCCTTGGAACCAGATCAGTTGAGCGAACCGGTGAAGACGCAGTTCGGTTGGCATGTAATCAAACTGCATGAGAAACATGAGCCGAAGCTTACGCCGTTCGATGAACTAAAGGAAAAAATCATCGAGTACTTACACGAGAGAAAAAAAGATAAAGTATTTGATTCCTTCCTCGATGAACTAAAGGCCAAAGCCACCATCGAAGAAGTAAGCGGAATTTGATTTTACGCCGCAGTTTTTTCGATACCAAGAGATTCTAAAATCTGTAAAGTGCTCTGGGGTTTATTGAGTGCGTAAATGTGGTAACCGGGTGCTCCTCCGTTGAGAAGTTCACTTATTTGAGCAGAGGCCCATTCAGAGCCGATAACGGGATGGTCTTCATCCTCCGCCTGCGTCAGGCTTTGCTCCAGAGCATCAGGCAGAGAGGCTTCGCACATCTTGCAAAAACGTCGGACCTGTCCCAAGGATAATACCGGAAGAAGTCCCGGAAGGATGGGTTTATCAATACCAGCTTCGTTGCAGGATTTTACAAAATCAAAATATACTCGATTATCAAAAAATAATTGAGTGGTGATGAAGTCCGCTCCGGCATCCACCTTCGTTTTGAGGTTGGTCAGGTCAATTGTTTTATCCTCTGCCTCCGGATGTTTTTCCGGGTATCCTCCTACTCCGATTCCAAAATCGGGAAAATTCTTACGGATTAACTCGACCAAATCAGATCCGTAGGACAAACCGCCAGCGGTGGCTTTAAAAACATCTTCTCCTTGGGGAGGGTCTCCCCGTAATGCCATAACATTGCGAAACCCGGCTTTTGCGAAATCCTCCAATATTTCAAGGAGTTCATCCACGGTATGGCCTACGCAAGTAAGGTGGGGCATGACTTCGAAATTATATTCATCCTGCAAAATTCGAGCGTAGCGCATAGTCGTTTCGCGGGTGCCTCCTCCTGCTCCATAGGTAATTGATACAAAATTTGGACTGTATGGCCGGATTGCCTCTGCAGTCTCAAGCATTCTTCGACCGCCCGCGTCGTCCTTGGGTGGAAAAAATTCGACCGAGAACAACGGACTCTCTTGGTTTAGTGCGGAGGTTATGGAGGAAGATTTCTGCATTTTCATATCAATTTATCATGATAGATTGATGCGTTCAAGCAGAATTGAGGGCTGTGCCTAGAGCTTTTTCCGTGCACTCAGGGCCAGATTATTGATGGCGTTGAGATATTTTTCGACCCGCTTTTCTTGTTTAATGGTTAAGGCCCTTTCCAAAAGATTTGCCGCTTTTGAGTATTCCCGCAGTGAGACAAGCAGGCGGGCATGTTCGATTAGGGCAGGGTTCTCAAACTCATCGATTTTGGCGGCTCTTTGAAATTGAATGATTGCATATTCGTGGTCGTTTGATTTCCACGCCAATTGACCCAGTTGGATGAGTGCACGACCTTCCAGGGGGTGTTGATTTACTATTTCTTTGAGTAAGTCTTTTGCTTGCTGGTTTTTGCCAGTTGCCTGAAGAACTTCCGCTTTAAGTAAATTTATCAGTTTTTGCTCTTCTTTGGATCTTCCTTCACCAAACTCATTTTCAATTTTTTCGAGGTAGGAAAATCCTTCCTGATAGGAAGATCTTTGAATCAGAGTTTGAGCTATCCTGACATATTGGGGAAGCGATAATTTCGATTTGCTGGCAAGGGCTTCCTGATAAGCGTCCAAGGATAAACTGTAAAGATTCTGATTATGGTATAAATCCCCCAGGATCACCAACTCGGGTGTTTTGAGCTCTCCCATTCTTCGCAGCAAATCGAGGGTAACTGCCGCTTCTTTTTCTTTACCAAGTGAACCCAGGGCAGCAGCTCGGGCCTGGAGGTACCTCCAATTTTCGGGATCATTCTCCAACAACTCATCTAACAGGTTAAGAGCATCTCTATGCCTACCCCCCTGATTTAGGCAATTGATCAATCCGTTCATGCCATCTTTACTTTCAGGAAATAGGAGAAGACCCATACGATAGGCATTTTCTGCTGAAACCAGACGACCCAATGATAAGTGGCAATATCCGAGTGCGATAAAAGTGGAACCATCGTTTTCCCCAAGGCTGATTGCTTTGGAAAGATGTTTTGATGCGGCTTCCAGATTTCCCAAACTAACATTTACCAATCCGAGGTTCTTATGGGCTCGTAGAAAAGAAGGAAATTTTTCAATCGCCTTACCATATGCCTGGGCAGACCTGGTCATCCGATTGGACTGATAGTACATGGTGCCAAGGGCGAAGTCCAGGGCAGCACTGGAATCGGCCTCAATTTTTTCTTCGAGGAAGGAAATGGCTTCTTCCAGTTGATTTTCACTTTTAGCAACGACTTCGCGTAGAATGAAGCTTTCGGACTTACTGATTCTGGGTTCAATTTCACTCCGAAATCCATAGTCACCCATGAAACTACGAACAAAAGTTGGGTTATTCCAGAAGTCCTTGGTTAATTCGAAGGTTGGGGCTTTTCCAAAAGCAGTGAAACAGGAAATCAGGGAAAAGAGCAAAAGTGTGATTTTCATTTATTTTTCGAGCAATGTGAATCGTATGGGAAGATAAAATTGAGTCATCACCGGTTCCCCGTTTCGCATGGGTGGTTCATAGACGGAACTTTCGGCGGCGATTTTTGAGGATTCGGCAAAATCCGGGTGGGTGGCAGATACTACTTCAATCACGGACACTTTTCCCTGCTCATTAATCTGTACCAGTAATTTCACCTCTCCTTCGAGTCCTCTTCTTTTCAGATGAGCAGGGTAGGCCAAGTTGCCCCGCTTCAGAATCGTAGGATTTCGATCCAGTTCATGAAGAGAAAAAACAAGATTTTGTCCAAGCCCATCCGGGGTCGGGTTATAACTTGCCAGAGAAAAAGCAGCCTTGAAATCCCCTGGAGTCACATCGAGGGAAATGTTCATCGGACTGGTATCGAGGGCAACGGAAGAACGGGTAAGTTCGGGTGCTTTAAGGCTGCTTTCTTTAATTTTCTCTACAATTTTCTCAACTTCGGTTGGGGGAGGAGGCGGTGGGGGAGGCATTGCGGGTACGGAAGCATCTCTGACCAACCATTGTTCGTTTTTGGCAAATTCAGAAAGCGGAAGCAGCCCAAAAAGGATGGCTGAAATTACACAGGCCAGAAGAAAACTTTTTCTTCGGATTCCTTTTATTTTTTGCGATTCCAATCCTGGAAGCAGGCTGTCTTCCATGGATTGGCTCATCGTGAAAGTGAGGTCAATTTAACCGTTGAGGCACCGCCACGCATGGCTTGGTCCATTACCTGGGTGGCCAGCCCTGCCCGTGAACCCGGTTCTACCCGTACGGTTATTTTATCTGACAATTCCCGGTCTGTTCTAACCACGATAGGGGCGATTTCTTCCAGGCTTACCGGGTTGCCATTCTGGAGAATTTGGCCGCTGCTTGTGAGATCAAAAGTCAGGGGTTCTAAGTCCGATGAATTCGGGGAAGCTGAATCCTTGTAGGTGGATGAAATACCGATTTCATTAACGAAGGAAGTGGCCACAATGAAGAAGATTAGGAGGATAAAGACCATATCGATCAGAGGAGATACATTGATCTCCGTTTGTTCGCTAGTGCCTGAAAATCTTCTTTTCATCAGCTTGGTTTGCGGGTGGCGATCGACACCTTACTCCTTGATTTTCTGGCTTGGGCTACCACCTTGGCGAGGATCGAGGCATCGGCCCATTGATCAACCTGTACGATAACCGGTTTGTCCCTTTTCTTATCGGCCCGTTCGATGACTTCGGTGATTTCTTCCAGTTGGATCCTTTGGCCGCCATGAAAAAGTTGATTTTCATTGGAAAGGGCAAAGAGAATGGCATTTCGCTGAAGCGATTTCGCAGTTTCGACTCTGGGCCGGTTGATTTCCACTCCGGGTAAACTTACAAAGGTGGCCGAAACAATGAAGAAAATTAATAGAATGAAAACCACATCAATCAAAGGAGATACATTGATTTCCTGATCCACCTTGTCAGTCGTTCGGCGATGTGTAACCTTCATCCGAATTTTATGGGGGAAGGGGAAATTTGTCTTATGGAAATACTTTCCATCCGGTTTAGGCATCGTAACCAGTCTTTCTTTTTCCGGTTAAGAAGATGAAGGAACGCAAGGGCTGGGATTGCGATAAGCAAGCCGGCCTGCGTAGTGACAAGAGCCTGGGAAATGCCACTGGCCACTACATCCATTTTATATCCCTCCTCCATGCTCAACCCCGCAAAAGTCCTCAGCATACCAGCCACTGTGCCAAGTAGACCAATTAGAGGGGCAGAAGAAGCCAGAACAAATAGAAACCGTAAACGACGATTCAGGTAGGCCGCTTCGCTTTGTCTAATTTGCTGAAACCTCTTTCTGGTTTCATCTCTATTTTGATGGTCAACCAGGCAATGCCTCATCACTTGATCCACACGCCCACCTCCCTGGAAACCAGCCCATTTTTCTCTTGGAATGGATTGTAAATCCCGCGGAATCACTGATTTCATCCTCAACCAAAGCTCAAATCCTAAGAAATACAAGTAAAGAGAAAGTAAGAGTAGGGCGAACATCAGTCCGCCACCCTTCTCCCAAACGAAAAGGGCTTGCTGATAAAATTCAGTCAGCAGGTTCATCTTTCTTTTTGGTGGAAAGATCGGTGGGGCTTTCCTTTTTTAAATGAACTAACCTGGCTGAGAATCCTTCCATTTTAGAAATCATGCCCTGAAGCCTGCGGTTTAGCAAAGCGTGGATGACTAAGGCTGGGATCGCGGTGACCAAACCGAACTTTGTGGTAACCAGTGCCTCAGAAATACCACGGGCCAATTCACTATTTTCCGGGTTGGCAAAGTTGGTGATTTGACGGAAGACATCAATCATTCCGGTAACTGTTCCGAGAAGTCCCAGCAACGGGGCGATCGCCGCGGTGATCGCCACAAGAGGTAGTCCTTTTTCAAGTCGTTCCTGACAGTCGATGATGATTTCGTAAAGAATTTCCTCAAGGATTTCAGGTTTGTTTCCTCGATAGCCTTGTGCAGTTTTGCGTAATCTCTCAAACGGCCCGGAGAAATTTCCGGCTAAAGTTACCGGGGCTCGGGGAGAAGGAATACGCAAAATTTGCATCGCCTTGAAAATTGCAATTATGGTCGAAAGCAAGGCGAAGAATAAAATTGGGTAAATCCAAATTCCTCCTTTTTGAAGCTCTTCGAGTAGGGTGGGTTCGCCCACTTCCAGTACGGAGGCCTTGCCCAAGGTAGGATCAAAAGGCAGGGCACCAACCTGCCCTGATTGAGATTGAAGAGTTTGCTGAATAAGTTTCGAGGTCTCGGGAGAACTTGCAGTCAAACGAGCAGGTTCATCGGAAAACGAAAGTCCGGAGTTTACTTGAACGGTCATTCCATTTCCGGTGGATGAGTGCTTTTCAACTAATCCAGCACTACCCTCTGTACCAGCAAAATAAAGGACGGGTCCAATTGACCAGAAAGTACCATCTTCTCGGGTACCTTCAGGCGGAACGATCGCATTTCCCGGGAATTGCATACCGCCTGCCTGCATTTGCATAAATTTGGCCGAAATGGAAGTGATACGGAGTAGTGATTGTATTTGCTCATTTCGATTGTCTGCGTTTTCAGCATCATTCGGTTGAAATAAATTTTTAAGAACTCTTCGTTCGGCTGGAGGGGTGGCTTCGGACCAACTTCTTGAGTAATCTGCGAGAATTCTACGAATTGATTCGATTTCATTATTCCCAGTCTTCACCTCCTCTTTCAACTGAATCAGGTTTGCGTCCCGGTTATCACGCAGGCGGTTGAGCCGATCGACTTCAGCCCTTTTCCCCTGTGCTTCGCGTTCAAGCTTGGAAATTTCAAGAGACAGGGGAATTTTTTCTCCTTCAATGGATTTTCGTAATTCAGCCAGACGGGCAGTTGCATCCTCTAAGTCTTTCTTGGCTGATGCACTTGCCTGGACAAGATTTTGCCCGTTGAGGGAAAGTGCCGACCCGGCCCACAATAGTATTCCTATAATCGAAGCTCTCATTGTGCAGGCTCCTTTGGCTCAGGGAAAGGTAATTTGAGAAAGCGGGGCATCGCCTGATTATTCAGCATATCCACCCCCGTTGCGATTTCCCGGGCGAGGGAATCATCCCGCTTCCATGTCCAACCTTTTTGGCTTGGGGACCCAAATCCGGCTACCGTGCCCGATTCGTTAACGAAATAAGCAATACCTAAACCGAAATACATAACTTGAAACTCGCGCGAAATACCATCTTCGAGAGAAAATTCCTGTCTCTCTAAAGTTATGTTCCGGTGGAACAGGGAAATCGCTTGCAGTAGGGATAACAAGGTGTCGACTCGTTGCCTGAGGGGTAAATTACCTTGCTTGATTCCGGATTTGAGTTTGTTACGAAATGGCTGCAACCGTTTGGCAAGAGGGGTGGGGAGGAGTGCAAAAGCCTCCTCAACCTGTGCCTCAAGAGTATCAATACCATCAAGGAGTGAAAGGGTAGTTTCTTCAATTTCTGCCTTTTGCTCGAGTAGTTCTGTTCTTTGCTGAGCAGCACCCACAGCTTCTTCCTCAGATTCCTCCAACCGTTTGGTGAGTTCTGAAATCTCATTTTCCAAGGCACCCCGTACATCCAATAGAGCGGCTTTCTCAATATTCCACTCGGAAGATTCCTCGCCAATTAATTGTTCTGTTTGCACCCACTCCTGAATGATGGTTGTGGTCTCTTTAAAAGTTGATCCAAGTAGGCAGGTGCCTGAGAGACCAAAAAATATGGATATTTTAATTCGTGAAGAAAATCTCATGAAGGATTTACCTTACTAAAGCGAAAGACAGATGGAAAGCTTTTTGAGACTGAGTCTCAATTTCAATTCAACAAGAAAGAACATGAAAAGCTTTTGGAAATGAAACTTATTGAGACAGTAATCGACGAAGCACTTCGTCAACCACCTTGGGGTTAGCCTGACCGCGGGTTGCTTTCATCACCGAGCCTTTCAAGGCATTGATGGCTCCCTCTTTCCCTCCGCGAAATTTTTCGGCAGCATCTGGGTCATCAGAAATCGCCTGGGCACAGAGACCTTCAATCTCGTCTCCATCCGATTTCATCTCCAGTCCTTTTTCTTGAACCAAAGCTTTGGCTGATTTTCCGGAGGTAAACATTTCAGGAAAGAGTTCCTTGGCAACATTGTTGGAGACCACGCCATCCTCAATCAGATTTATCAACTCGGCCAAATTTTGCGGAGTAACCGGACAATTCTGGAGACTCCGACTTTCCTCTCCTTCCTTGCCTGCCTGGGCAAGTTCCCTAAGCAAATCGTTGACTACCCAATTGGCAATTTTTTGCGGAACCTTGCAAAGTTTAGCTGCTTCTTCAAAAAATTCACAGAGTGGGCGGTCGCCGCAGAGTGCCGAGGTGGAAGAATAAGGTAGATTCATTTCTTCCATGTACCGTCTCTGTTTGTCAAAAGGCTTTTCCGGGATTTCGGCTTTGATCCGGTCGACCCACTCGGAATCGATTTTTACGGGCATCAAATCCGGATCAGGGAAATAACGATAGTCATGAGCCATTTCCTTGGTCCGCATGGGGGTGGTGTATTTCTGTTCAGGATTCCAACGACGGGTTTCCTGAATGATAGTGCCGCCTTCTTTGATGACTTTGGTTTGACGACGGATTTCATACTCCACACCATTTTTCACCCCGGAAATGGTGTTTAGGTTTTTGATTTCCACCTTGGTTCCCAGGGTCGTGGAACCGACGGGACGCACACTGATGTTTGCATCACAACGCAGTTGTCCTTTTTCCATGTCACAGTCTGAAATCTCCGCTGACACCAAGGAATTACGCAAAGAGGTAAGGTAGGCAAATACTTCTTCCGGAGAAAAAAGGTCGGGCTCGCTGACGATTTCAAGTAAAGGACATCCTGCCCGGTTGTAATCAACCAGACTGTCTGTTTCATAATGGGTCAGTTTTCCTACATCCTCCTCCAAATGAATCCGGGTAAGTTGAACGGTCCGGTGGGGGCCAATCTCAGAAGGGGATTCACCCGGCATCTCAATCTCGACCTCTCCGCCCTCGCAGATTGGTTGGTCGAACTGAGAAATCTGATAATTCTTAGGCATGTCCGGATAAAAGTAATTTTTACGGTCCCATTTACAGACTTCCGCAATTTTACAATTAAGCAGCAATCCAACTTTAATTGATTTCTCGATGGCTTCACGGTTCATAACCGGTAAGGCTCCCGGCAGACCCAAAACCACTGGGTTGGTCAGGGTATTCGGTGGTTTGCCAAACCCGGTACCAACCCGGGTAAACATTTTCGAATTCGTATCGAGTTGTACATGAACTTCTAATCCTATGACCGCTTCGTATTCCATATCAGTATCAAAGGTTAGGTTGTTTACGGCCGTATTGTAGTTCCCGGTCATAGGCGTGGGCGATCGCCAGTAATTTTTCTTCTTCGAATGCCTGCCCGATTAATTGCATGCCAATAGGCAGACCGTTTTCTGAAAAACCGCAGGGCACGGAAATGCCTGGAAGACCGGCCAGGTTGGTGGAAATCGTATAAATATCGCTTAGATACATTGAAATCGGGTCTTCGCTTTTTTCTCCAAACTTAAAGGCCGGAGTGGGGGAGGTTGGGGTTAAAATTGCATCCACCTCCTGAAAAGCCTTTTCAAAATCATTCCGAATCAAGGTGCGGGTTTTCTGTGCCCGCAAATAATAGGCATCATAGTAACCACTGCTTAAGCCGTAAGCTCCCAAAATACAGCGACGCTTCACTTCCTCGCCAAACCCCTCGCCCCGGGATTTGGCATAAACATCAATCGCATTTTCGGAATGCTCACTTCTCTTGGTGTAGCGGATTCCGTCATAGCGGGCTAAGTTCGACGACGCCTCAGCGGTGGCAATTACATAGTAGACGGGCACCGAGAGGTCGGTGGTAGGCAGGGAAATTTCAACCATTTCATAGCCTTGCTCTTTGTACCATGCAATTGCCTGATCAATCGCTTTCCTTACCTCATCGTCCATGCCTTCACCAAAAAATTCTTTGGGCAGACCCAATTTACAGGGTTCAAGCTTTCCCTTCAGGGCATTGAGGTATCCCGGTACTGAGGCGGGGTAACTGGTGGAATCGAGTGGGTCATGCCCGGAGATAGTTTCCAAAAGCAAGGCCGCATCTTCAACAGTCTGAGAAAAGGGTCCAATTTGATCGAGGGAAGAGGCAAAAGCGGCCAGACCGTAACGGGATACCCGTCCATAGGTTGGTTTCATTCCCACGACTCCACACAAGGATGCGGGTTGGCGGATGGATCCGCCGGTATCGGATCCCAAAGTTAAGGGAGTTTCACGGGCGGCAACCGCAGCGGAACTACCGCCACTACTTCCCCCGGGAACCCGCTCCAAATCCCATGGATTCCGGGTGGGGCCATAGGCGGAGTTTTCCGTGGAAGAGCCCATGGCAAATTCATCAAGATTTAACCTTCCTCCAACTACGGCACCAGCCTGTTTAAGTTTAACGGTGACGGTTGCGTCATAAGGAGAACGGTAATTTTCGAGAATTTTACTGGCTGCAGTCAAAGGCTGACCCTTGGCTGAAATGACATCCTTTAAGCAAACGGGGACTCCATCCAATGGACCGAGTGCTTGCCCTGTGCTTCGTCGATTGTCTGATGATTTTGCCTGCTCGAGCATATCATCTTCATCATAACTCAGGAAGGCGTGGACTTTTTCATCCACTTCTTTGATCCGGCTGATAAAGGCTTGGGTGACTTCTTCCGAGGAGAATTTTCCTTCAGCCAACCCCTGGGAAATCTCAAGACCCGTGAGGGAGAAAATTTCTGAATGATCACTCATCTTTGCCTATTCTTCGACCACTTTGGGTACAACCACTTGCTCACTTCTTGCTTTGGGAGCATTCAGTAAGGCTTCTTCTGCAGAAAAACCTTCCACCGCGACATCTTCATCCCAGACATTATAACGGGGAAAAGCATGAGCTGTGGGTTCGACTCCTTCGACATCCACTTCCTGTAGTTTTTCAAAATATTTTAAAACATCTCCCAGTTGTCCCTGGAATTTTTGCCGTTCTTCTGCGGTGAGTTCGATCCGGGCAAGATTGGCCACATAATCAATGTCCATTGATGATTCTTCGCTCATGTTACTTCCTTAGCTCGTAGGGTGTTTGGGACCCGATTGCTTCGAGGATTTTCTCGAAGGTATTATTGACTTCCTTTTCCCCGAGGGTTCTGTCGGATGCCCTGATCCGTAAGGAAAAAGCGATACTCTTCTTGTCCTCGGATAAGCCTTTTCCAGAAAAAACATCAAAAATGGTGACTGGATCGAGACTGATTCCATCTGCGATCGTTTGGTGAATGATTTCCTGTACTTTTTCCCTGACTGCTTCGGCGGGTTCTGTTTTCTCAACAACCAGGGATAGATCTTTGATCGCAGGAGGAAAGGTACTAAAGGATGAAAATGGATGGGGTTTCTTTTGTTTAGCAAGGAGCACCGGGTCGATCAGAATTTCAACAGCAAGTACGGCTCCCTTAAGATCATACTTTTTGGTAAGATTTAAGCTTAAGGTTCCGAGACCAATCCCAAGTTTGTTACGGTGTACATCTCCCAAGGTTGCCGCATATCCGCTTTGCCAGGGAAGTTGGTCCTCGGTGCTTTGCCAAAGTCCTTTAGGTGCATTGAGACCCACAGCATGAAGCAGGCGCTCCAAAGAATTCTTGAGAGAGAAGAAATCGGAACTTTCCTCTTCCTTCCAGTTTTTCCGGGAATTCGCCTGGGTGTTCACCCACGCGATACTGATCAATTCTGCGTTTCCGCGGGGACCAGGCTGAAAAACCCGCCCGATTTCAAAAAGATGATTCAGGTCATTCAGATTCTTTTGATTATGAGCCAGCACTTCCACAAGACCAGGAAGCAGGGACGCACGGATGTGGGTGTGATCAGCGGTCAGTGGATTCCCCAGAGCCAGATCCTCCTGGTTGATTTCTGGGAACCAGGATGCAAGTTCATCGGAGGAGCGTAGGCTGTAATTGCAGGCTTCCTGATAGCCCTGGCCGATAAGGTTGTCGACGGCCCGGTCGCATAAATCGTACGCCGGTTCGTTGTCCCGAATAAGACTGGGACTCAAAAACTTGGATCCCTGCAGATCCGAGGTTCCCCGGATTCTGAGAAATTCCTCAACCAAATCAATTGGACGGTCCACTTCCGAACGGTACGAGGGAACGGTCACCCGGATGGGGGAAGTGCCTTCGACCTCAAAACCGAGCCTTTTCCAACTTGCGGTCAGATCTTCTGTCGATACTTCAAAACCACAGCGTTCTTCAACATAATCGGTCTCTATTTCAATGGTTCGTGAGGTTCGGGGAGGTTCTCCAACGGATATAAATTCACTGCTGGCAGATCCTCCCGCAATTTCAGTAATCAGATCAATCGCCCTTCTTGCTGCAAATTCGACACCTGCTGGATCGACATCCCTGGAAAATCTTTGCGAACTGTCAGTATGCAGTCCGAGAGTCCGGGCGGTGGCTCGGACACTACCTGGATGAAACCATGCTGATTCAAGAACAATATCGGTGGTGCTGTCATCGACTTCGGCATCCACACTGCCCATAATTCCGGCAACAACCAATGGCTTTTCTGCATCTGCAATCACCATCATATTTGGGCTCAGGGCACGCTCCTGATCATCCAAAGTGGTTATTTTCTCTCCCTCCTTTGCTTCCCTGACCACAAGGGCCGAGCCGGCAATTTTTTCTAGGTCAAATGCATGGAGGGGTTGCCCGGTTTCATGAAGGACAAAATTGGTGATATCCACCACATTGTTAATCGGACGCAACCCAATTGATTCGATTCTTTCAATCAACCAGTCGGGACTGGGGGCAATCTTTACTCCTTTAACAGACCATGCGGTGTAATAGGGACATTGAGATGATTGAACATCCAGAGACGATAGGAGTGAATTCCCCGTCGCAGTGTCCGTAGGTTCTGCTGAATTATTTACCGCGGGAAAGCGCGTGGGAGTCTGGTAATAAGCGGACACTTCCCTCGCAACCCCGAGATGACTGAGGCAGTCTCCACGGTTAGCGGTTATTTCAAGTTCAAGAGTGGTTGATTTGGAGACCACATCGGTGATTTTTCGGCCGATTTCCGGTTCGCCGGATAAAATAAAAAGACCCGCATCGTCTTCCCCCAGTTCCAGTTCCTTGGCACTGCACATCATTCCTTCCGATGCCACTCCCCTGAGTTTGGATTTTTTGATTTTAAATCCGCCGGGTAATTTAGCCCCGGGGAGAGCAACCGGTACCCGGTCGCCTGGTTTGAAATTGGTGGCACCACAAACAATTTGGGCGGGTGCTTCCGCTCCAACCTCGACTGAACAGACACTTAACCGGTCGGCTTCGGGATGTTGGGTTTTTTCAAGAACCTTACCGACCACCACCTTGTCGAGACTTACCGACGGGCCCTCATCTCCTTCTTCCACCTCGATGCCGAGCATTGGGAGCACATCAATCAGTTCTTCTGCCGGATCGGGTAGATCCACATATTGTGATAACCAATCGAGACTTATTTTCATACCTGACTGGAGAACTGGGATAGAAAACGTTGGTCGTTCTGGTAAAAATGACGGATGTCATCAATGCCGTGGAGTAACATGGTCACCCGTTCGATACCGAGACCGAATGCAAACCCAGTCCATTCATCCGGATCTATATCCACTAACCCCAAAACTTTCGGATCGACCATACCACAGCCCATGATTTCGATCCATTTATTACTCAATTTCCCAAGGTCTGGAACTTTCAAATCAACCTCGAAGCTGGGCTCGGTGAAGGGAAAGAAACTGGGGCGAAGACGAGTCTCCACTTTTTCGCCAAATAACTCACGAAGAAAGAAGTCCAACACTCCTTTGAGATCACGAACAGTTACCTTATGATCAATAAATAATCCTTCAGTCTGGTGGAAATTTGCGGAGTGAGTCGCATCCACGGTGTCGCGCCGAAAACATCTACCCGGAGCAATTACTCGAAGGGGCGGTTTTTCACGCAGCATCGTCCTGATTTGTACTGAGGAGGTATGAGTTCTTAGAAGATAAGATTCATCTTTTTTCCGCTGAATATTTGCCCATTTCGAATGGGGAGGGAAAAAGAGGGTATCCTGTTCATCACGGGCTGGATGATCGTCGGGTGTGTTGAGCGCATCAAAGCAAAACCATTCCGTCTCCACTTCTGTGGCCTCGGCTACGGTGAAACCGATTTTGCGAAAAATAGAAATAATTTTCCTTCTGGTCTTGGTCAGGGGATGCAAACCACCTTGGAGGGAAGAGACCGAAGGAAGGGTGGGGTCAATCTTATCGCCGAGAGCCTTGAGGTCTTCGATTTCCTCGATCGCGGTCAATCGGTTTTGAAACAGGGACTCGACGATTCCCTTTGCCTGATTGAGTGCCTTACCAAATGCGGGCCGGTCTTCTTTCGCTACGGCACCAATGCCCTTTGCGAATTGAGTCAGGCTCCCATTGGGACCTAGAAAAGTTGCCTTGGTCTGTTCCCATTGTGGTTTATTGGAAACATCCGGCAGAGATGACTCAGCATCGGCAACGATTTTTTGGAGATCTGGATTCTCCACGCCGAAACTATGTGGGGGAGGTTTAGGCCTCCAAGGAAGCCTTGGCTTTCGCTACAAGTTCCTTGAAAGCATCAGGCTCGTGGATAGCAAGTTCAGAAATGACCTTACGGTTGAGTTCGATACCTGCCTTGGCTAAGCCATGAATGAACTCTCCATATCGGATACCCTCGGCACGACATGCGGCATTGATCCGTACGATCCAAAGTTGGCGGAACTCAGTTTTGCGTTTCCGGCGGTGAACATAGGCATAAGATTCCGCACGATCGACAGCATCCTTAGCGTATCTGAAAAGACGGGATTTATTACCAAAGTATCCTCTCGCTTTCTTAAGGACTTTTTTACGGCGTTTGCGGGTAGCGGGTACATTGCGTGCTCTAGGCATGACGAAATCTCCTGATTATGGGGTAAAGGGGTTAAGAAATAGCACGGATGACGCGACGGGCCATACCTTCGGCCAAGACCTGATCCTGATTGCCGGCACGGACTTGTTTAGTCGTCTTTTTGCGTCGCAAATGGCGTTGCCCGGGCTTGCGAAATTTAACTTTCCCAGTACCGGTTATCTTAAATCTTTTGGCTATTCCTTTGTGCGTCTTCTTCATTTTATGGAAAAAAGCGGTTACATTACCTTTTTGAGCAAGGGCAAGCAAGCGAAATACGCGTTAGGTGTTGTAAATCAGCAAACCCTGATAGCTTTGATAGGCAAACCATACCGCAAAGATTAGAAACAGAACCCATGCGAGCAGTTTAAAAATTAGTTTTCTGAGCCAATTAGAATAAGAACGGTTTTGTCCGTCACCACCAAAATCTTCGAAATAATGAATCAGGTCACGGTCTTTTGAGCGGCCCTGGATTTTTCGGTAAGTATCTCCATAGGAAGAACGGTTCTTTTCGTACCACCATCTGAAGATCTTATGAAACATCTCAATCGTTAGATAATTTACACTTCAAAATAGGAACGTCCACTGGCTCCCTGGAAATCGAGTCGGGAAACGGAAGGCATTCCCTCCTTTAATGCCCATAGATCAGAACCCGTTTCCACTTCAGCCTCATCCAGCCATTCTGTCCGGTAAACCAGTTGATGATGTTTCGCCCCGGGGGCGGGCTCAAAGAGATTACCCAGCATCAGGTTGTCGGCAAAAGTAAGAATGGGATCCTCTTTGCCGTCATAATTGCTCGGGAAATTAAGATTATGAACGGTCAGACCATCCGGTTTGGTGAGCGAAGCCATGTTTTTCGCGTATTTTGCGACGGCCTTGGCGGAATTACGCAGGCTTTTTTCCACCTTTTTTCCCATTTTTTTCCCGCCGCTCTTGCGGATATCTTCAAATTCATCATTTGGGAGACACATACTGCAGGCAACCGCCCGATGACCCAGAAGGCTCGCTTCCATGGCGGCCCCGACTGTGCCGGATGATAAGATCATCGGCATCGTAATATTATATCCGAGGTTGATTCCACTCACCACAATATCGGGTTCGCGGTCCAGGAGATTTCCACAGGCAAGATTTACACAATCTGCCGGGGTGCCGTTTAATGAATAGGCCAGGGATGGATAGTCCTTAATTTTCTTGGGCACCAGTTTGGCGTTTCTGGAGATGGCATGTCCAATCCAGCTTCTTTCTCCGTCGGGTGCACAGGTGACCACATCGAAGTCTTTTACCAGTTCTTCAACCAGGGTAATCAGAAATCCTGATTGGATGCCGTCATCGTTTGTGGCCAGTAATAATGGCTTTTCTTTGGTCATAAATAAAAAAAGGGGAAGGATTTCGCTTACGCGAATCCTTCCCCTTTTGCAATAAGTTCTCTTTTAAACTTTCTGAATCAGGAGTTGGCGGGTTCCGCTTCCTCTTCGCTTGGGGTTTCTTCAGCTGGTGATTCTTCGGTTTTTTCTTCGTCTCCGTCAGCCTTGTTTTCTTCCATGGCTGCACGACGGCTGAGCTTGACGCGTCCCTTATCGTCAATGCCGATGCATTTGACAATAATCTCATCTCCGAGCTTGCAGATATCCTCGGTCTTATTGACACGAAAATCAGCAAGTTCTGAAATATGACACAAGCCTTCCTTACCTGGAAGACACTCAACAAAAGCTCCGAAATCTTTCACTCCGCGTACGATACCACGATAGATCTTACCAACTTCGATTTCTCCGGTTACCAAATCAATTTCATTAAGGGCCCGTTCCATTGACTCGGTATCGGTCGCGTAAATCCTTACCTTACCGCTGTTGTCTTCATCAATGTCGATGCTTGCTCCGGTCACTTCAGTGATACGACGGATGTTCTTACCACCAGGACCAATCAGGGCACCGATTTTCTCTGGATCGATTTGAACGGATTCAATCCGGGGAGCATGTTCACGCAACTGAGTGCGGTGGGATGGCATAGCTTCTTCCATGGAACCGAGAATTTTCATTCTGGCTTCGGTTACTTGTTTCACCGCTTCCTTGGCAATATCGAATGGAAGACCCTGGATTTTCAGATCCAACTGGAAACCTGTCACACCATCACGGGTACCACAGACCTTAAAGTCCATATCTCCGAAATGATCTTCTGCCCCGATGATGTCGGTCAGAACAACATGTTTTTCAATGTTTCCGTTTTCATCCATCTTGGTAACCAAACCGGTAGAAATTCCAGCCACATGCTTCGCAAGAGGAACACCGGCATCCATCAACGCAAGAGATCCGCCACAGACACTGGCCATGGAAGTGGATCCATTGGAAGACATGATTTCAGATACGATACGGATCGCATAGGGGAATTCATCTTCCGGAGGGAGTACGGGGAGGACGGAGCGCTCGGCAAGAGCACCATGACCGATTTCCCGGCGACCGGTAAACCCGAACCTACCAGCTTCACCTACGGAGAAGGGAGGGAAATTGTAATGGAGGATAAACGACTTGGCAGTTGGACCACCTGTCAGTCCGTCAAGATCCTGAACATCACGGCTTGTACCAAGTGTACTGAGAACCAATGACTGGGTTTCTCCGCGGGTAAAGATCGCAGATCCGTGAACGCGTGGAAGAACTCCAGTTTCACAGGTGATTTCACGAAGATCGGCCGGACCACGTCCATCTGCCCGTTTTCCTTTCTCGAGAATATTTTCGCGATATACTTCTTCCTGAATAACTTCGAAGGCCATTTTTACATGGTCTTCATCAAAGTCATCTCCGAATTTTTCCTGGCAGGCAGCGGTGGCATCTTCTTTGACCGCGTCAACGGCAACCTGGCGCTCCTGTTTGGAGGCGGCAAAGATGGCTTCTTCCATGCGATTACCGGTAATTTCACGGCAAAGAGCGAGTACATCATCCGGAGCCTTAACGAGATCGAATTCCTTTTTGGCTTTTCCGCAAAGTTCAGCCAGTTTCTTTTGGGCTTCGATGATGTCCTGGATTGCTTCATGGGCAAACTCGAGGGCTTCCACGAAACGATCTTCAGGGATTTGATCAGCGGATCCTTCGATCATCATCATCTCCTTCTCGCTACCCACATAAATAAGGTCGAGGGTGGAGTCATACATTTGCTCATTGGTCGGGTTGACCACAAATTCTCCGTCGATTTGACCAAGACGGACACATCCGATTGGGCCATTCCACGGAATATCTGAAATCATGATGGCTGCGGATGCACCGTTTACCATGAGAACATCGGCCTCATTCACTTGATCCGTGGATAAAAGATAGCCGATCACTTGAACTTCGTTGAGGAATCCTTTCGGGAAAAGAGGACGAAGAGGGCGGTCGCAAAGACGGGAAGTAAGAATTTCCTTTTCTGTCGGTTTTCCCTCGCGTTTAAAATAACCTCCAGGGAAGCGTCCGGCAGCAGTGAATTTTTCCCGGTAGTCTACCGTAAGTGGAAAAAAGTCCTGTCCAGGACGCAAGGTGGCAGCTGCGGTGGCGGAAACGAATACATTCGTTTCACCCATGGATATGGTTACGGCTCCGCTGGCCAGACCGGCCAAGGTGCCGGTTGAGATTTCGATGCCGAGTTTTTCGGCGGTTACATTATGCTTCTGTTTCATTTTCGTACGATTATATGATTTGTTCTTTTGTTCGTCATCCGCCCAGCCCAAGCCGGATTGCTTGTTTTGGGTACCAATTTAAATAGTTCAAAGCGACAACGAGTCGATTGGCTTGTTTAAAAGGAGAAAAACTCGTGGCTAACGCCTTCGAGTATGAAATCCGGAAAAGGGGTCGCTTGCTTAGCGACGGAGATCAAGTTTTTCGATGATGTCCTGATATCTCTTGAGATCAGTACGTTTTAAGTAATCGAGCAACTTTCTACGGCGGGCCGCCATCATGAGCAGTCCCCGGCGTGAGTGGAAATCCTTCCGGTGGGTTTTCAGGTGTTCCGTCAGATGTGAGATACGGGCACTAAGCAAAGCGATTTGCACTTCACTGGACCCCGTGTCTTTTTCGTGGGAACGGTTTTCTTCGATGATTGATTGTTTTTTTACTTGTTCTGACATTTTTTGTTCATGAGTTTCTCGACCCGGGGGATGAACTTTGGCTCATCCACAGCCAAGTCGGAACCGGGCTGTCGTTTCGTCCAAATCAACCGGATGGCTGATTTTTGGGGTAATCGAGGAGACAATCCATGACGAACGGTCTCTAACGCTACCTCCCATCATGGCTAAATTCAGAAATTGTTCAAGCATCGAATACTCTTGCGCTTGCAACCTCTTTCATCGTCCTCAAACCTAGGGAGGATGGACGATCCTTACTTCGCTTACGGTTCAAACATGAATCTTGCACAAATGGCCTCCCGTTGTCCCGGTGCAAAACTGGGTGAACAGGTTTACTTGCCTGATTGGCGGTATTTTATCAATGGAAACGGGTATGCCGGGATTGAGGAGTTTTCAGGGGGACTGGTACGTGGTTGTTTATGGTCTCTTTTACCTCAGCATTGGGAGGCCTTGGATCAATATGAAGGGGTTGCGGGTGGATACTACGATAAAAAGAAAATTGAAGTGATCAGCTGCCGAAGCGGAGAGCGGTTGCCGGTCTGGGTATACCTTTCCAATGACTATGATTATGGGATCCCATCTTCGTCCTATCAGGAAATTGTGGTCCAGGGAGCCCGTGATGTAAATTTACCTGAGTCCTATCTCCCTCTTCTGGAAGCCTGGGCCGATGGGCCACCGCCTGCTTTTTCCAGATGAAGAAAGCCGCGAGAAAGGAGTCGTGGTCTTTCTTCGTGGACACCGGAGGTACTTTTACGGACTGCCTCGGTCGTTCTCCTGATTCGCAATGGTTCCGGGCGAAAGTCCTGTCCCGGGGTTCTTTATCCGCGGAGGCCACCGCAAAGATTGAAGATCGCAAACTGAGAATTTCGAAGACCGATAACTGGCCCGATCACTTCCCCATTGGGTTTACTCTGAAATTCGGGGGAAACCAGAGTTTTTCCACCAATATCCATGGGTGGGATAACGATGCAGAGGAACTCATCCTGGAAGACCCCGTCCCCGCAGAAGTGGATCTTCCGGTTGCCGTGGAGTTGGCATCCGGGTGGGAAGCCCCGGTTTTGGGAATGCGCTTGATTCTTGCCCGTCAGGGACTCGACTGGAAATCGGTGGACACGGAGATGCGACTGGCCACTACCCGCTGTACCAATGCACTTTTGGAAGGGAAGGGCACCGAGCCGGTCCTTTTCATCACTTCCGGTTTTGGGAATTTGCTCGAGATTGGTGACCAAAGAAGACTTGGCCTGTTTGATCTGATTCCCCAAAAGAGGAAAAACCTGACCGAGGATATTATCGAGATTGATGAACGCATCGATCGGGATGGCCATGTACTCACCGCACCCAACTATCAGGAGATTAAGAAAATGGCCAATGATCTGGTTTCCTCAGGCAAAAGGAATGCCGTGATCTCTTTTTTTCATTCCTGTCGAAACCCTGAGCATGAGATCCAGGTGGCTGAAATTCTTTCCGAAGCAGGTTTTAGAAAAGTGGTGGTTTCTTCCTCAATTTACAATTTCCCCAAATGGTTACCCCGTCTCGAATCCGGGGTGGTCGAGGCTTATCTTTCCGATGTGCTCGATCATTACCTGGATCAGGTACAGGATGCCCTCGGCCAGTCCGATTCTCTCCGCGTAATGAGCAGTGCCGGTGGTTTGCAAAAAAGGAGCAAATACCGGGCGATCGACAGCCTGCTTAGCGGACCCGCCGCCGGAGTGGTCGGGGCCGGATCGATTGCAAAATCGGCTGGCTTTCAGGATTTTATCAATCTCGATATGGGAGGAACGAGCACCGATGTTTCGAGATATTCAGGACATTATGGATACCAATCTCCCCATCAGGTGGGAGATGCCAGGATTGCCAGCACCTCGCTGAAGATTGAAACCGTGGCTGCCGGAGGTGGATCGATCTGCCGCGTGGAAAATGGATTATTACGGGTGGGCCCGCAAAGTTCCGGAGCACATCCCGGTCCGGCATGCTATGGTTTTGGAGGTCCGCTTTGCCTGACTGATGTGAACCTGTTGCTCGGTCGTCTATCTCTGGATGATTTTTCCACCCCGGTGTTTCCGGAGGCATCCCGTGAAAGACTCGATGAGATGATCTCCTCATCTGGAAAGAGTGCGGAAGATTTATTGCACGGCTTTTTAGCGGTGGCCAATGATGCAATGGCGAATGCGATCCGAAAAATTTCGATCGAGGAAGGATATGATCCCGCTACTCATGCCCTGGTTGCTTTTGGGGGAGCCGGAGGGCAGCATGCCTGTGGGGTCGCGGAGCTTCTGGGGATGGATCGGGTGCTTCTACCGGCAGATTCTGGATTGCTCAGTGCTTATGGTCTCTCCTGTGCACGGGTTGAAAGACTGATTGATCACCCGGTTCTGGGTCCGATCGTTCCTCAAAAAATCAGGGAGATGGAGCAGGAAATGGTTGCACGGGGCAAAGCCGAACTTTTGGAAATGGGCGAGCAGGGAGAAGTTATCGAAAAACGGGCCTTCATCCGATTGGTCGGGCAGGACTCTTCTCTTGAGGTTATTTACCGGGAACCGGAAAGCCTCGTATCCCTCTATCAGCAGAAATTTGAACAGGTATTCGGATATTTTCCATCCCATGCCAAAATCGAACTTCATTCTTTGCGTATTCGGATTGCATCGCCTGCGACCACTGAACAGGAGGAGACATTTGTATCCCACGGACAAGTAATCGATAGATCCGGAGCGGATGGGATGGACCGGTCTGAAATAAGACCCGGTCAGATTTATGCGGGTCCTCTCCTTGTTGCGGATGCATTCAGCACCCTATGGGTCGCCGAGGGCTGGACGGTCCGTTCAGGATCGCAGGGGAGTCTGCTGTTGGAAAGAAACCAAGAATGCCAAGGGACGCAAAATGAAATGCCCGCGGCTGCACGCCGCGAATTATTCTCCAGCCGGTTTCTCTGCCTGGCCGAAGAAATGGGTGCCCAGCTTGAACGCACCGCCCTTTCCACCAATGTCCGTGAACGCCTCGACTTTTCCTGTGCCTTGCTCGATGGGAAGGGATATCTCGTGGCCAATGCTCCTCATATTCCGGTTCATTTGGGAGCGATGGGTGTATTCACCCGTAGCCTGATGCAGGAATTTCCGCACCTTTCCAGGGGTGATATTCTGGTGGCGAATCATCCTGCATATGGAGGTTCCCACCTCCCGGATGTTTCGGTGCTTGCTCCCGTTTTTGGCGAGAGTAAGGAGCCGGTCTGCTTTCTGGCCAACCGGGCCCATCATGCAGAGATCGGGGGAGTCAGTCCCGGTTCCATGCCCGCGGGTTCAGCCACCCTCGAGCAGGAAGGAGTGGTACTATCTCCGCAATATTTGTTCGAAAAGGGAGAATCCCGGATGGATCAGATTGAAAAGGTATTACAGCGGGCAGAATATCCTTCCCGTCAGGTTTCCGAAAATTTGGCAGATCTATCCGCTCAGGTTGCCTCGCTTCGCTATGGGATTGATACTATGGAGCAATTAATTGCCGAGTACGGTGAGAATGAAATAACCCAACAGATGAACGCCCTGCGGGAAGAATCAAGTCTGAGTTGCCGGCATTTTCTCGAAGGGTTTGGAGATACCGTTCTTTCCGGTACCCAGTCTTTGGACGATGGTGATCGGATCGAGCTTCAGGTAAGCATACAAGAAGGTTCCGCCATTTTTGATTTCACCGGAACCGCCCCGGCCCGTGATGATAATCTCAATGCCACCGAGGCAATCGTTCACAGTGCCGTTTGTTATTGTTTGCGGGTATTGATTGGCTCAAACCTTCCGCTCAATGAGGGTTTGCTCGCACCAGTCAGCCTCATTTTGCCAACTGGCAGTCTGCTCAACCCAGCCTTTTCTTCGGATGCTTCTCAATCTCCCGGGGTGGCCGGGGGCAATGTGGAGATAAGTCAACGCTTGGTTGACCTTATCCTAAGCACCGTTTTTCAGGAAGTTGCCTGTTCGCAGGGAACCATGAATAATGTTATCTTTGGTAATAATAAATTCAGCCATTATGAGACCCTGGGTGGAGGCTCCGGAGCGAGGATTGGGCAGGAGGGTACCTCCGCCGTGCAGGTACATATGACGAACACTGCCATCACCGATCCCGAAATACTGGAGAACCGTTTCCCGGTTCGTTTGGTTGCCTTTCGCCGACGGATGGGATCGGGAGGCGAGGGAACCTGGTCGGGTGGGGATGGGATTGAAAGGGAATACCTCTTTGAAGAGGAGACCCAACTTTCTTTACTTACCCAAAGCCGGGTACAGGCACCCCAGGGTATTTCTGGTGGAGATGCCGGAATGTGCGGCGAGCAGGTTCTCATTCGTATGGATGGTACCGAGGAAGCGATGGATTCGCTCGAACAGGTAACCGTATATCCGGGAGACCGCCTAGTCATTCGAACACCCGGGGGTGGGGGAGCCGGGGAAGCCGAACTACTCGCCTAATTGTACGCATCCTGCCTGCTGTTCAAAAATTTAACAACGATCCTTCTTGAGTATGTAATTATTGAGGAAATTTCATGATATCCATGAACATTATTTCTGAATAATTCTATTGTTTTCGGGTGGGTAGACATTTTTTTACCATTTCCTGACTTTTTTGCAGATAAATTGGGTTTGGCACAGGGTAAGCATACTATTGTGCAACAATTAAACAGGAGGGGGAAATGCCAGATTTCAAATCATTCGATTCCACAAAGAATATGAGCTTTATGCAAAAGTTTTTGGCTCTCGCCACAGGGGTGAGCCTGGCGGTGCTATCAGTCTTATTCTTGGGGATTATTAGTCTTTAAGTAATTCTGTCGCCATTTATTCGACGGGTCGACAGCCATTTCAATATTGTTTGATCTGTTGACAT
>JBMYOA010000007.1:0-27544 GCA_049598825.1 Opitutales bacterium
GTATTGATTTCTTTCTGTAAATAACCCAGGCTTTCATCCTTTACCTGTAGCTCCAGATGCTCAGGTGCGATAAAATTAGCAACCCTTACAACATCTTCAAGATCCTCAGAAAGAATAGCCAAAAAACCCTTCTGAAAAATATTTAGAATCGATTCACTGTGAGAAAGTTTAGGTATTTGATCCTCTATTTCGCTAACAATATTTTCAAAATTTACTTCTTTAGTGAAAATTAAATAAATTTTTTCCTTACCAGATCCATGTTCAGCTTGGGCAATCAGGGCTGCTGCAATGTAAGCAGGCTCAGCAGTTTCATCAGCGATAACCATAACCTCACTTGGTCCCGGAAGTAAATCTACTCCAGCTGTGCCGAAAACTTGTTTCTTCGCTTCATTGACAAAGGCATTTCCCGGTCCAAAGATTTTATCAACTGATTGAATTGATTCTGTACCGTACCCGAGTGCTCCTATCGCTTGAGCTCCGCCAACCTTATATACTTCATCTACCTTCAGAATACCTAACGCTGCCAGCAATTCTGGGGAAATGGTACCGTCAGGGTTCGGGGGCGTCGTCACAGCTATATGATTAACTCCTGCAACTTTAGCCAAGGTTGCTGTCATAATGACCGTTGATACCAGCGGTACATTTCCGCCAGGCACATAAAGGCCTACCCGGTTAATAGGATAATAGTTCTCTCCAATAGTGGCTCCATGTGAATTCTTGCTTTGCCAATTCTGGGGAAGATTTTGCTGATGAAAAAGAGTTACATTTTCGATCGCGTCCTCGATCGCATCTTTATGGGTAGAAGATAGTGAGGAGGATGCCTGCTCAATCTGATAAGACGGCACACGGAGCTCAGATTTATTTAAATTTGCTTTGTCATAGAGCAAAGTTCTTTCAACCAATGCCTGATCTCCATGAGTTTTCACATCCTGCAAAATCTCAGAGACTGTAGACGCTATACTTGCATCTACATTTGTGGAAGTGGCAAACTTCTCAATCTCTTCTAGTAGACTGGGTGTGAAAATTTTGTATTCCAACTCTAATTTCACAAGAAATGACTACTCCCATTCAATTGTACTTGGTGGCTTAGAGCTAATATCGTAAACAACACGATTGGCTCCTTTGACCTCGTTAATTATGCGATTGGAAACTTTTCGAAGAAATTTATCTGGTAACTGTGCCCAATCTGCAGTCATCGCATCCGAGCTTGTTACTGCTCGTAGGCAAATTACATTTTCGTAGGTTCTTTCATCCCCCATAACGCCTACACTTCGGACGGGCAAGAATACGCAGAATGCCTGCCACAATTTATGATAGAGTTTATGCTTAAATAGCTCTTCAATGAAAATGTGATCCGCTTCCCTTAAAACTTTAAGCTTTGTTTGGGATAAGTCTCCAACAACCCTAACACCTAAACCTGGACCAGGAAATGGATGCCTCATAAGCACAGATTCAGGGAGACCCAATTCTCGACCCAGATTTCTTACCTCGTCCTTGAAAAGTTCCCTTAAAGGTTCAAGAAGCTTTAACTTCATTCTCTTTGGCAAGCCTCCAACATTATGATGGCTTTTAATAAGTGCTGCCGGGTTACCCCCCACAGGAACACTTTCAATAACATCAGGATACAGGGTTCCTTGAGCCAAAAAATCTATTTTTCCCAATTTAGAAACTTCTTGGTCAAAAACTTCTATAAATGTTTTCCCAATGATTTTTCTTTTTTTCTCAGGGTCTTTTACGCCTTTCAGCTTCCTTAAAAATAGAGATCCTGCTTTTGCGACGCGGAGTTTCCCTGGAATATGATTCTTGAAGAGCGTTTTTACTTGTTCTCTCTCATGAAGCCGAAGAAGACCATTGTCTACAAATATACATGTGAGTTGATCTCCTATTGCTTGATGAATAAGTGCGGCAGCAACTGAAGAATCGACACCACCACTTAAACCAAGAATAACCCTTTCCTTACCAACGACCTCACGGATTTGATCTATAGACGCCTTAAGAAAGTCTCCCATATCCCAATCGCCCTTGCATCCACAAACTTTGGTAAGAAAATTCTTTATAACTTCATTTCCCTTTTCTGAATGTTCGACCTCCGGATGAAACTGTAGTCCAAAGAATTTTCTTTTAGAATCCTCAATCGCGGCATAAGAAGAATTTTCTGTTTTAGCTAAAGCTCGAAAACCTTTTGGTAGTTTTGCCAGGGAGTCACCATGAGAATTCCAAACAGACAGCTTAGTTGGTAAGCCACTAAATAGTGTTCCTTTTCTTTCGATTGATAAAGTACCTCTACCATACTCCCTTCGATCACTTGATTTCACTTCTCCGCCAAGCATTTTACCCATTAATTGTAAACCATAGCAGATTCCGAGAATGGGCACCCCTAGTTTGAATATACCAGGGTTAGGTTTTGGTGAATCTTTTGCAAATACACTAGCAGGACCACCAGAAAGCACTATTCCGACTGGATTTTGTTTCCGAATGTCGGAGAGTTTTGAATTATATGGAAGAACCGAAGAGAATACATTGGCTTCTCTTATCCTTCTTGCGATGACTTGGGTGTATTGGGATCCAAAATCAAGAACAACTATTGTTTGTGGCATAATGCTAAAATAAATACTCTAAGTTAAATAAAGAAACACAAACCAACTACAAGCAATCCTCAAGGAAAAGAATAACAAAGACAGAAATAATTCTGCCTTTTATCTGAGTAATAGAAATTTATTTAGATTCTTCCGAATCTTCTTTTTCTACTTTAGGGTCTTCCGCAGATTCTTCTACTTCGGGTTGTTCATTAACCTCTTCAGTTGCACTGTCTTCTCCAGTATCAGAAGAAGATTCCTGCTCAGCAGTCTCCTCGCCTTGAGCATCTTCTGTGCCTGACTCTGCATCAGATTCTGCTACTTCAGTCGCTACAGGTGTTGAGGTCTCCTCTTTTTCTGTTTCTTCCTTAGGTTCATCTTTTTCAGGAACAGATTTTTTGGAGGATTTCTTTGCCTTCTTTTTATTCTTTTTAGAAGCAGCTTCTTCAACAAATTCGATTAACGCCATTTCGGACGCATCACCTAAACGGGGCAAAGCTAATTTATAAATCCGAGTATAGCCACCCTCACGAGTAGCAAATTGCTCGACTAACTCATCGAATAACTTCTTGGTGGCAGTTTTACTACGCAGCCTAGAAATTGCTAACCGGCGATAGTGAATCTTCTTGGCTGTATCTTGTGCGAGATGAGCTTTCTTGGCTAAGGTTATGATCTTTTCAATAGTAGGACGCAAAGCCCGCGCTCGGGCAAGAGTTGTCTTGATCCTACCATTTTCAATAAGGGAGCAACACAAATTAGCCAACATAGATGTACGATGGGCTGTCTTTACTCCGAGTTGGTGATTATGTTTACGATGTCTCATCTTCGTGGATTAAAATTAGTTTGCAGCAGTCTCGAGCAAACGACTTTCAAATTTCATTCCCAGGGAAAGCCCAAGCTGTTCTAATTTTGCTTTAATTTCATTCAAAGATTTTTTACCGAAATTACGATATTTCAACATTTCAGGTTCACTCTTCGTTGCCAATTCTCCAACGGTTGTAATGTTGGCATTATTAAGACAGTTAGCAGCACGAACAGAAAGTTCGATTTCATTTACACTCATACTAAGAAGATTGCGTAAACGATTTTGCTCCTCACTAACCTCCTTAGTATGACTCTCAAATTCAATTTGTTCTTCACTGATTTGATCAAACACATCGAGGTGATGCCTAAGAATAGCAGCTGATTGCTTGAGCGCATCGTCAGGAGTAATTCTGCCATCGGTAGTGACTTCAAGAAGTAATTTATCGTAATCTGTCATCTGCCCAACACGAGTATTTTGTACCTCGTACTTAACCAATTTAACAGGACTGTAAAGGGCATCGACATTGATCATCCCGATAGGTTGTTCATCACTTTTACTATCCTCACCGAGGCAAAAACCTCGACCAACCGTGACAATCATCTCACCAGTCACCTGAAGTTTCCGGTCAGTGGTCAAAATAATTTGTTCAGGATTGATGATTTCAATACCTTCGGCAGGTGAAATATCGCCTGCGGTCACTTCACCGTCTTTTTCGACATCTATTGTGAGCGTAACCGGGTCAGCTTTGTGGCTGATCACTAAAACCTTTTTCAAGTTTAGAACGATGTCAGTAACATCCTCTACTACGCCATCGATACTTTGGAATTCATGCTGCACACCATCAAGTTTGAGCGATGAAATCGCTGCACCCTCGATAGAACTAAGGAGAACGCGACGAAATGCATTACCAATGGTGTGGCCGTATCCGGATTCGAAGGGATCTGCGATAAATTTTGCGTAAGTATCTGTAGAAGTATCTTCTTCCTTTACGAGACGGTTGGGTAATTCAAACTTTCCTAATCTAGTTGCCATGATGATTTATTAGTTGGTTGGTAAATGTTTATCGGCTGTAAAATTCAACCACAAGTTGTACATTGATGCTTTGCTCTAGTTCATCATTTTGAGGGAATCTAGAAACAGTCCCTTGCAATGAGTCTGCGTTTACATCGACCCAAGGCGGGGAAGGGTGATATTGAGTTCCTTCAAGATTGCGTGTAGCCAGTTGGCGGGAAGATGTCTTTTCACGAACACCAATTTCATCTCCAACAGAAACGGCAAAACTTGGAATATCAACTTTTTTGCCGTTAACTAAGATATGTCCATGATTTACATACTGACGAGCAGCCTTGCGGGTTTTGGCAAAACCAAGACGATATACAACATTATCCAGTCTTGTTTCAAGAAGTGTCAGAAAATTTTCTCCGGTAACTCCTTGTTTTCTTTTAGCCTTTTCAAAAAGATTTCTAAATTGCTTCTCTGTAAGGCAATACAGCATTCTAAGCTTTTGCTTCTCTAGTAATCCCTCACCATAGTCGCTTACTTTACGCCGATATGTTGGACCATGTTGGCCAGGGGGATATGTTCTTCTTTCAAATGCCTTATTGGCAGGAAAGATCGCCATACCAAAGCGGCGATTAATACGAGTAGTTGGGCCTGTGTATCTGGACATAATATAAAGTGATTTACAAAATAATGAACTTAAACTCTTCTGCGTTTTGGAGGACGGCAGCCATTGTGAGGAACCGGAGTAACATCTATTATGGTAGAAACGGTGAATCCTAAACTCTGCAAGGCACGGATAGCGGAGTCTCTCCCCATTCCGGGTCCTTTTACTTTGACGACCACTTCTTTCATTCCATGAGACATGGCAACCTTGCCAGCATCCTGTGTAACAACTTGTGCAGCATAAGCAGTAGATTTCCTGGAACCACGGAAATTACACTTACCTGAGCTTGACCAGGATATTACATTTCCCTTCATGTCAGAAAAAGAAACTTTTGTGTTGTTGAAGGTTGCAACTATGAAACAAATTCCTGTCGAAATGTTTTTACTACCTTTTGCTTTTCGGACTTTAACTTGTTCTATGTTGGCTCCCAGAAGATCAGCTGCTGTTTCCTCTTTTTTCTCAGGTGCCTTTTCAGCGGAAGTAGCTGTTTCTGCAACCTCATCCTCTTTAGTTTCAACAGCTGTACTTTCTGCAGATGCCTTAGGCTCTTCTACTTTTTCTTCCACGTCCTTGGAGTTGTCTTCACTCATAATTTAAATTAACTTTTTCTGACTACGCCTACAGTCTTCCTGCCCCCTTTACGGGTGCGGGCATTTGTTATAGTTCTTTGACCTCTTACCGGCAGTCCCCGTTGATGCCTCAAGCCACGATAGCAACGGATACTTTGGAGTCTTTTCAGATTGTTGGTGATCGCTCTTCTTAAATCACCTTCTACCATGATTTTATTATCAATGATGTAGTTACTGATTAAACTTAATTCTTGTTCCGTGAGATCCTGAGTTCTGCGATCTGGATCGATTTCAACGGCATCTAAAATTTCTTTAGCACGGGTGGGGCCCACTCCGTAGATATAACGAAGTGAATACTCAACTTTTTTTCGATTCGGTATGTCTACACCTAATAATCTTGCCATAATAATAATTCTCCTAGTTTAAAACGAAATTCTTGATTGCCAGACTTATGAAACCCAATGCAAATAAAGCACCTGCGATGAGTAGCAAGGGGCGCCATTGAGCTTCAAAGTCCTTTAGCTCCAATGATTCAATGCCTTGCCCTGTATTAGTAGATCTACCCTTAATGCGACCCTTGCGAAGAAAGCCATCATAGTGTCTTTGTAGCAAAAAGGTTTCAACTTGCCTCATTGTATCCAATACCACCCCGACGATAATTAACATTCCTGTCCCTCCAAAAAAGGTAGCAACATTGTAAGACACATTAGCAGTCTTGAAAATAAAATCAGGAAATACAGCGATGATTGTTAAGAAAATTGCCCCTGCAAGGGTTAGTCTCGTCATAACAAAATCAAGAAACTTAGCTGTGTGCTCACCTGGTCTCACTCCGGGAACATATCCACCGTTCTTTTTCAAATCGTCTGCGATTTGCACAGGCTTAAACATTATTGAAACCCAAAAGTAGCTGAAAACTAAAATTAAGCCACCGTACACTAGGTAATAAAACCAACCTCTGCTTGCAAAAACATTCGCTAAATCAATCGCCCAGTCTTGTTCAAACGCAGCTCCGAAAGTTCTAAGTAATTGTGCGGGAAACATAAGAATGGCACTGGCGAAGATCACGGGCATAACTCCTGCATAATTTACCTTCAATGGAAGAAATGAACTTTGCCCTCCAAATACTTTTCTACCAACCATTCTTTTAGCATATTGAACGGGGATTTTTCTTTGTGCCTGCGTTACGGCAATAATGCCCGCGACAACAATTAGAAATAAACCGACCATCAAGAGGCCTTTCAGTATGACTAAATTATCACCATCAGGAGCCAAAAAGATTAATGCATATGCATCAGACAATGCCTTGGGTAAATCAGCTAGAATTCCGACGGTTATGAGAAGGGAAATTCCATTACCAATACCTCTTTGAGTGATCTGCTCACCAAGCCACATAAGAATTAAAGAGCCTGTTGTCAGAAATATAATCGTATTGAATAAAAACAGTGTTGGGGAATTAGCGATTACGATAGCTCCAAGAGGACTGCCATCGAGACCAATCTCTGCTGGATTGAACCCTTGAATTAGACTTCCGGGACTGTCGCGAAGAGCAACAGCTAATAACCCTCCTTGAACCAAACATATGAAAATCGTGAGATAACGAGTATACTGTGAAATTTTTTGCCTACCAGGCTCTCCTTCCTGCTGGAGCCTGGCAAGAGTCGGGAAAACAGCACCCATAAGTTGCATGATAATCGATGCACTAATGTAAGGCATAATGCCCAAAGCAAATAGGGCTCCATTAAGCAAAGCACCACCAGTGAACATATTGTAAAAACCAAGTATGTCATTTCCTTCGGACTCACTTCGGGTGGATTCCCTGAGTTCAAAAAACTCTTTAATAGGGGCCGGATCAACACCAGGTAAAGGAATGTTTGCTCCTACTCTCGCAATGAAAAGCAACGCAAGCGTGAAGAAAATCTTCTGCCTGAGTTCAGGTATCTTTAAAGAGTTGGTAAAAGCTGATAACATATGATCTTTTTACAGGGGGGATTACTAGTCCTGAATTTTTCCTCCAGCTGCCTCAATCTTTTCTTTAGCTGAGTTTGAAACGAGATCCACATTCACTGTAAGGGCTTTGCTAATTTCACCATCCCCAAGAAGTTTAATTCTTTTAGAATTTTGGCGGACTAACCCCGCTGCCTTTAATGATTCGGCGTCTACTACATCACCAGTGATTCTCTCAAGGTCAGATAAGTTCACGACCGAACATGGTTTTCTAAACCTAGCCTGGCTAAAGCCTCGCTGAGGTAGTTTACGGAAAAGTGGCATTTGGCCGCCCTCAAATCCCGGACGCAGAGAATAACCAGAACGAGCACCTGCACCTTTATGACCACGGCAACATGTCTTACCATGTCCGTTACCTTCTCCACGACCAAGGCGTTTCTTTTCGCGGTTGGGGCCTTTTGGCAAATTGGATTCTTTCATGATAGTATAGGTAGTAAATTTTACTCTGATTTAGTTTCTACGGGAACTTGTACCTTCGGCTGCTCCTGAGTGAAAGAAGGGCCAAAAACGGTTTCACCCCGAATTTCAGAAATTTGGCTAGCTGTTCTTAGCTGTAAAAGCCCGTCAAGAGTTGCCGACACGACTGAAAGCTGATTATTTGATCCCAAAGATTTGGAGAGAACATTTTTTACCCCAGCTGCCTCAAGTACAGCCCTTACTCCTCCTCCAGCAATGATACCAGTACCTTGTCTTGCTGGTCTTAACATAACCTTTCCTCCATCATGAGTTCCTAAAACAGGATGGGGCAGGGTATCTCCTGATATCGAAACATGGCGCATGGCTTTTTTGGCTTGATCTGTACCCTTGCGAATTGCATCCGGCACCATTTGTGCCTTACCATATCCGAAACCAACATTTCCTGCTTGATCTCCAACGACAACAAGAGCAGCAAAGCTGAACCTTCTTCCGCCTTTTACCACTTTTGCACATCTGTTGATATGAACTACTTTTTCGAAAAGCTCAGGTTCATTGTCATCCTTGGCCTCCTTGGCTGATTTATGGTGGGGCTTTTTCATAATTAAAATTTAATATTTTTTGAACGAAGGGAGTCCGCAAATGCTTTAATCGAACCATGGTATTTACGGCCTGCACGATCAAAAACGATAGTCTTTATACCACTCTTTGCGAGTGCTTCACCAAATGCTTCACCTATCTTCGTGGCACCATCAACATTGGGTAGAATATTTTTAAAATCAGCATTGTTAGTCGAAACTGCAGATAATGTATGTCCGTTTACATCGTCAATGCACTGAGCGTGAATATTCTTATTGGTAAAACATACAGTTACTCTAGGTCTGTCTGTTGTTCCGTTTACTTTTTTTCGAATTCTCCACCTGCGTTTTTGTGCAAGTTCTCTTTTTTTTGCCAGTTTCATTTTTAGAATTTGTTATGCGGACTTTTTACCCTCTTTTCTGCGGACATATTCACCTACGATGCGAACGCCCTTACCTTTGTAAGGTTCAGCGGGATAATAGTGTTTAATTTCTGCAGCAAGTTGGCCAACCTTCTGTTTGTCTGGCCCCTCTACATGAATTTTAACATTATCCGCAACTGTTACAACAACCCCTTCTGGAATAGGGTGTTCAATTGGGTGTGAGTATCCAAGCTCAAGATCGATCAATTGGCCCTTTACGGTTGCCCTAAAACCTACTCCCTCAATGAGTAAATCTTTTGAAAAATTTTGTGTAACACCTTGTACCATGTTGGCGATCAGCGACCGCGTTGTTCCAAATATTGCCTTGGCATCTCGACTATTCTCTATCTGGGAGACGGAAACAATTTTTTCTTCGATGTTCACGCTAACAAGAGGGGAAACTCTTTGATTTAGCTCACCTTTAGGTCCCTTCACGGAAACCAAATTATTCTCTATAGTGACAGTGACACCAGAAGGTATCTCGACGGGTAATTTTCCGATTCTACTCATTTTATCAATTCCTACCAAACGCTGCAGAGTAATTCTCCGCCCAACTTGTTTTTGCGTGCAGACTTATCATCCATGATGCCTTGCGGTGTACTTAAAATTGAAATTCCTAGTCCACCAAGGGTTCTGGGTATTTCACGATATCCACAATAGGATCTTCTTCCTGGTTTACTTAATCTAGAAAGTCCGCGAATGGCGTGCTCGCCATTTACATACTTAAGCTCAATCTCCAAGTTTTTGATTCCTGAATCTGATTTAGATTCTGAAACTTTCTCCACAAATCCTCGATCTCTTAAAATGGTTGCAATACCTGCCCTAAGATTTGAATGAGGATACTGACAGGATGCTTTTCCTGCACTACCAGCATTTCGGATTACTGTTATAAAATCACCTATTGTATCATGTACAGCCATGGTATTATAAATTTATGGTTACTACCAAGAGGACTTGATTATCCCAGGCATCTTGCCTTGTAATGCTAGCTCCCTGAAGCTAATTCTAGAAAGACCGAATTTGCGGATTGTCGCACGAGGACGCCCTGTCAAAGAACATCTTCTAACGAGGCGGACAGGGGAAGAGTTTTTTGGAAGCTTATCAAGCTTTGCCTGTGCATTATAAAAATCTTCTTCACTCGTATTAGGATCTGTTAAAATCTTTTTTAGTTCTGCTCTTTTGGTAGCAAAACGAGCGACTAGCCGTTCTCTTTTCTTATTTCTGTAAACTACTGATTTTTTTGCCATGACAAATTTGGGTTATGCTGCAGCGGCTTGATCACTTGAATGTTTGCGGAAGGGCACTCCAAGTAATTTAAGAAGTTCAACCCCCTCTTCATCAGAGTTAGCCGAAGTAACGATTGAAATATCCATACCTGTGTTGACTCTTTGACGCTCAACATTGATTTCAGGAAAAATACTGTGATCGATAATTCCTAATGTATAGTTTCCTTGGCCATCCAGTTTCGTAGGAACACCTCTAAAGTCTCGTATATTTGGTAATGCGATTGCTATAAGGCGAAGAAGAAAGTCCCACATGTGATTACCACGGAGCGTGACTTTGATACCCACTGGCATACCTTGTCTCAGCTTAAAGTTAGATACGCTCATTTTCGCTTTTACAACTACTGGTGCCTGACCTGCAAGAGATGCAATATCCTTACGAAGTTCCTCTACACCATTTTTGTCCATTTCGGCACCAAAGGAACTATTAATAACAACTTTTAAAACCTTGGGGACTTGGTGGATATTGTCATAACCTAGGGTTTTGCGTAAAGCTGGCACCACTTCATTTAAGTAGGTGTTTTTTAATACTGGTATGCTCATTGTTGTAGCTGGTATCTAAACCTTTTTAACATTGGAGTAATGGATGGAGGCTTCTCTTTCGACGATCGCACCTTGAGGATTATCCTGTGTTTTGCGCTCGTGTTTTTTGGTCATGTGAACGCCTTCAACTAACACTCGATTCTTTTCTCGAAGTACTTGTAAAATCTTACCTTTACTGCCCTTGTCGTCGCCTGCAATGACAACGACTTCGTCTCCTTTTCTTAATTTAGTAGCCATGTTATAAAACCTCAGGTGCTAGAGAAATAATTTTCATGTATTTTTGTCGTAATTCACGAGCAACTGGACCAAAAATACGAGTGCCTTTAGGAGTTCCATCATTGTTTACGATAACAACTGCATTCTCGTCGAAGCGAAGGTAGCTACCATCAACACGTCGCAGAGCAGACTTCGTGCGAACAACTACAGCTCTCACTACAGTGCCTTTTTTTACAGAAGCTTCTGTACTGCTCTCTTTGACATGGCAGACAATAATATCCCCAACTGAAGCCGTTTTCTTGTTTTGACCAATGCGCCTTATCATACGAACCTTCTTGGCGCCTGTATTATCAGCAACTTCTAATCTACTTAGTAATTGTATCATGGTGATTTACGCTGTTGGGGCTTTTTCCAAGACCTCAGTAATTCTCCACCGTTTTAGTTTACTAACAGGTCTTGTTGCCATGATTCTAACTTTATCTCCAACATTAGAATCATTCTTTTCATCGTGAACATGAACGGTTGTTTTTCTGCGAATCTCTTTCTTGTAAAGGGGGTGAGGGATCTTGTATTCGTAGACAACCTTGACAGATTTGTCCCCAGTTTTTGATCTTACAACTCCGATGAGCTCTTTACGATTATTCCTGTCTGTTTCCTGTGTCATGGAAGTTTATGAGTTGGTTTGAGATGCTTGTTTAAGCTGGTTTACCATGGTCAAAATTCTGGCACGAGCACGACGAGTTTGTTTGATAATATGTGGTCGCTCAACTTGTCCAGTCTGTTTCCGCACCTGTAATTTTAAGAGTTCATCACCGAGTTCACGTAATTTCTTGTTTAATTCTGGTAATGATAAATCTTTTATCTCTGAGATCTTCATAAATAAATTAATAAGATGTTTGACGGGTGACGAGACGGCAACGGAACGGAAGTTTTGCATCCGCTAAACCAAGTGCCTCTCTAGCTAGGGTTAGTGAGCATCCTGCGATCTCAAATAGTACATGGCCTGGTTTGATAACGGCCACCCAATGATCCACAGGACCTTTTCCTTTTCCCTGTCTTGTTTCGGCGGGTTTTTTAGTCACGGGTTTGTGTGGGAATACCCTAATCCAAACCTTACCTTTTCTTTTCAAATGACGATTGATAGCTACACGGGCAGCTTCGATTTGATTGGATGTCATTCTTCCTCTGGATAAGGATTGAATGCCAAACTCACCAAAGGAAACTGAGTTTCCGCGAGAAGCAACTCCCCGAACACGACCTTTGTGAACTTTTCTATATTTGGTTCTTGATGGTAATAATTTAGGCATGGCTTAAATTAGTTAAAAAAGTTTGTCTTCTTCTTTTAGGCAAATCCAGCATTTGATACCAATGATACCGTACACTGTATTGGCTTCGACTAGACCATAATCAATGTTTTCGCGAAGAGTATGCAACGGAACGCGACCTTCACGCAGTTGTTCCGTACGTGCAATATCAGCTCCAGCCAATCTCCCTGCACACTGAATACGAATGCCTTCAGCTCCCATTGACATAGTAGTCTGTACCGCTTTCTTCATGGCACGCCTAAATGCAATTCTCCGCTCAAGTTGTAGGGCAACATTTTCTGCAACTAGAGATGCAACGAGGTCGGGTTTCTTTATTTCCTGAATCTCTAAGCGAATGTCTTTGCCAACAGTTTTGTTGAGCGAGTCTTTCAAGGAATCAAGTTCCTGACCCTTTCGTCCAATAACAATCCCCGGTCGAGCAGTCCAAATTGTAACACGAGTGCGCGTGGATGCTCGCTCGATAACGATTCTCGGAACAGAAGCATAACGTAATTTCTTTTCAAGAAATCCACGAATCATATTATCCTCTTCCATGAATTGAGAGTAGTCTTTTTTATTAGCGTACCAACGGGCACTCCAGTTGCGCCTAACGCCAAGTCTAAAACCGATTGGATTTACTTTCTGTCCCATAATTAAAATTCGTCACTAAGGGTTATACGCAAGTGGCTCATGCGCTTTTTGTAAGGGTGAGCAGAACCTCGAGCACAGGGCCTGAATCGCTTAAGTGCTGGGCCTTCCTCAACAATTGCCTCGCTAACATACAAGTCGTCCGCATTTAGATTGTTGTTATTCTCAGCATTTGCCATTGCTGACTGCAAAGTCTTTCCAAGGAGCTTCGCAGCCTTCCTTGGAATATATTTAAGGAGTGATGCTGCCTCCCCGGCTTTCCGACCTGGTAGAAGTCGAGATACTTCCCTAGCTTTCTTGGGAGAAATTCTCGCGTATTTCGAATAAGCTTTAACTTCCATCGGAATTATTTCTGGGTATGAGGATTGTGGGATTTAAAGGAACGAGTGGCTGAAAATTCTCCAAGCTTATGCCCGACCATATTTTCAGTTACATAAACTGGTAAAAAACCTTTACCGTTGTGAACTGTAAAATTTAAACCAACAAAATCAGGGGTAATAGTTGATTTTCTAGACCATGTTTTGATGGGCTTGCGATCACCGTTTTCCTGAGCCTTTGTAACTTTTTTCATGAGGCTTGGCTCAACATAAAAACCTTTTTTAATAGATCTTGTCATATCAGAAATTATTTAATGCGACGCCCATTTCTTCGAACGAGAATCTGAGAATTAGATGGTTTGGATTTTTTACGTGTTGGAAAGCCTTTTGAAAGTTGGCCCCATGGAGAAGAAGGATGACCACCTCCAGAAGTTCTCCCTTCTCCACCACCCATTGGATGGTCAACGGGATTCATTGCTACACCGCGGACCCTTGGTCTTTTGCCAAGCCAGCGACTTCTACCTGCCTTACCAATGGTTGCTTTTTGATGACTGCCATTTCCGACTGCACCAATTGTTGCAAGGCATCTGGATTTAACTAATCTAATCTCCCCACTGGGAAGCTTGAGAGAGGCTTCATCGCCATCAACTGATACTAATCGCACACTTGAACCTGCTGTTCTGGCTATTTTGGCACCAGCACCAGGTAACATTTCAACGCAGTGTACTTTAGTACCCAAAGGAAGATGCAGTAACGGCATTGCGTTACCCGTTTTAAAATCGATTTTATTTTCGGAGCTTTGCAATACATCTCCTTCTTGAACGCCATCCGGACATATAATGTAGCTTTTCTCTCCGTCACTATATTCAAGAAGAGCTATATGAGAAGTGCGATTTGGGTCATACTCAACAGCAATCACCTTGGCAGATTCATCAAATCTGTTTCTGCGGAAATCAATTGTTCTGTACAAGCGCTTATGTCCGCCACCTCTACGTCGAGATGTTATGCGACCATAAGTATTACGACCTTTTTTTCGATGATGACCTTTAGTAAGAGCTTTTTCAGGACGTTTTTTGGAAACTTCTACTTTGTTCTTAAGATAGAACCTTCCTGAAGGTGTAACTGGTTTCTGTTGTAATACTGGCATAACTTTATTGCTCCTTACGCGAGGTCTATCGCATCGCCTGCCTTAAGCTTGACGATAGCTTTTTTCAAATGTGTTGTATGACCCAGTTTGTTCCTACGCATACGGTCACGTTTGCTTTTAGGTTTAACCAAAAGCGTGTTAACATTAAGCACTGACACACCGAACGCTGCCTCAACTGCATCTTTCACATTACGCTTTGTTGCGCTTGGATTAACAGAAAAGACATACTGGTTGTAATTAGATGAAAGGGTGGTTGCTTTCTCTGTAAGCAACGCTTCTTTTAATACTGTTACTGACTCTTTCATTATGAATTACCTAATTTTTCTAAGAGGGAATCTATGCCTTTTACGCTGAAAATAATTTTGTCAGCTTGTACAATGTCAACTGGTCCAAGATCGGGAGTGGAACTCAATCGAGCATAGGAAAGATTTCTACCAGCTAAGGATGTATTGTCATTATGCTCATCAGAAACCAAAAGGACTTTTTTGGAATCTGGTGCGATCTTTGTAATAACCCCGTTAAGAAGCTTGGTTTTGGGCGAATCAATAGAGAAGTCTTCAATGACAATCAAATTCTTTGAGTCAGCCTGATCAATGAGTGCACGCTTAAAAGCAAGTTTCTTAACTTTCTTATTAAGCTTTTGTGAATATGATCTTGGTTTTGGTCCAAAAACTATACCTCCGCCCCTTCGTTGAGGTGCTCGTTTATCCCCGGCTCTTCCAACACCAAGACCTTTTTGGCGATAAATTTTCTTACCGGAACCAGCTACTTCAGAGCGGAGTTTTGTCGAAGCATTACCTTGTCTTTTATTGGCACGGACGGCAAGTATGACTTGGCGTAATGCATCAGTGCCCTTGCCCTCCTCGAGTACAGGAAAATTAGCTACCTCATGATCGCCAGCTTCAGTCCCGTCAGATTTAAACAATTTAAGTTTCATTATTCTTAATTAGAGACTTTTGATTTTTTTGCTACACGGACAGTAAGAATCGTTCCTTTACTGCCCGGAACACTACCTTTGATAAGGAGCAAATTCTTTTCAGGAAGAATTTTGACTAACTGTAGGTTTTGAGTTGTGCGTTTGGCAGTTCCTGTGTGTCCGGGCATCTTTTTGTTTTTGAAAACACGTCCTGGCCACTGACATAAACCATAAGAACCGCCTCTACGATGAAACATAGATCCGTGAGAGGCAGGACCTCCACCGAAATTCCATCTTTTAACAACACCCTGAAAGCCTTTTCCTTTGGTAGTCGAAATAACATCCACTACCTTTACATCAGAAAAATTTTCGACTGTAAGTGAAGAACCTTGCTCAAAGCTATGTTCACCCTTAAGGCGGATTTCTTGAGATAAATGCTGAGGTTCAACATTTGCCTTAGTCGCTTTACCCATTTGGCACTTGTTAGGCTTGTTGGGTGCTTTACCCTTGGGATTAAAACCTATTTGGATAGCTTCATAACCATCCTTATCAAGGGATTTTACTTGAAGTATTGGACAAGGACCAGCTTCAACAATGGTAACTGGAACAAGATTATTATCCTCGTCGTATACTTGGCTCATGCCAAGTTTTTTTCCTATTAATTCTAAGTTCATTCTTTAATTGGCAGGTGACTTTATGTCTTTTACGGACCTGCGTTAAAGGGGTTATTTGTTTAAACGTTAATGTTAATTTCTACACCTGCAGGTAAATTTAATTTTTTGAGTTCATCCACTGTCTGGACAGTAGGTTCCATTATATCAATCAGACGCTTGTGTGTACGTAGTTCGAACTGATCCATTGACTTTTTATCGACATGTGGCGAACGATTTACTGTGTAGCGCTCGATTCGAGTAGGCATTGGGATAGGTCCAGCCACGCGAGCACCAGTTCTTTTTGCGGTGTCCACAATATCAGAGGCGGATTGGTCGATTACACGATAATCGAAGCCGCGAAGTTTTATGCGTATGCGTTGTCCGTTCATCGTATAAATTAAGTTCTTACAGGTTCACGAGCATTGGAATCAACAATGCCTTGTACCAAATTCTGTGGTACTTGTTCAAAGTGAGAAGGAGTCATAGAATAGTCTGCCCGACCGGATGAAAGAGATCTCATATCAGTAGAGTACCCAAACATATTTTCGAGGGGAACGAAGGCATCTATCACGCATACATTTCCACGGGTTTCCATACCTTGGATTTGACCACGGCGCCTATTCAAGTCACCCATGAGTTCGCCCTGATACTCATCAGGTGTTGAGACTTCGACTTTCATTATGGGCTCAAGTAAAATTGGATTCGCCTTTTGCATCGCGTCCTTGAAGGCAAAGATACCCGCCATCTTAAATGCCATCTCGGAAGAGTCTACATCATGGAAAGATCCATCATAAAGGGTCACTTTGAAGTCGATAACTTGGAATCCAGCAATAACTCCGCCTAATGCAGCTTCTTTAATTCCTTGAATGGTTGGCTTAATAAATTCTTTCGGTATGGCGCCACCGACAATTTCATTAACAACATCTATGCCTTTACCCTTTTCTTGAGGTTCAAGTCTTATCAAGGCATGACCGTATTGTCCGCGACCACCTGACTGGCGAATAAACTTACCCTCGCCGTCAGATTTGGAGAGTATTGTTTCACGATAGGCGATCTGTGGTTTTCCAGCGTTTGCTTCAACCTTAAATTCTCTAAAAAGTCTATCTCGGATAATATCTAGATGAAGTTCGCCCATCCCTGAAATAATCGTTTGACCAGTCTCTTCGTTGGTTGAAAGACCAAATGTGGGGTCTTCTTCTGCGAGTCTTTGTAAGCCGATACCCATTTTCTCTTGATCAGCTTTTGTTGCTGGTTCTATCGACATAGAGATCACTGGCTCAGGAAAACTTGGCGGTTCAAGTCGAAGATCAAGATCCTTATCGGCGAGAGTATCTCCGGTAACGACATCTTTTACTCCTATGATCGCACAAATATCACCTGAATAAGCTGTCTCGATGTCCTCCCTCGTATCTGCTTTCATAACCATAAGGCGAGAGATACGTTCTGATCTGCGGGTGCGAGGATTATAAAGGCTCGCACCTTTCTTTAGAGTTCCCTGGTAAACACGATAAAAAACGAGTTTACCTACATAAGGGTCAGTCATTAGCTTAAAAGCCAAACCAGCCACTTTCGCGGAATCGTCAGGTGATACTTGAACTTCGTTTTCATCTGAGTCTTCACCTTTCATGGGTGGCAAGTCTAAAGGCGATGGCAAATAATCAACAACTGCATCCATGAGCATTTGCACGCCTTTATTTTTAAAAGCACTACCGGGGATGACACCGACAAACTTAAGAGATAAAGTCGCTTTCCGAATGCCAAGTTTTATCTCATCAATTGAAAGCTCTTCGCCCTCTAAATATTTGGTGGCGATTTCGTCATCAAAATCTGAAATTGCTTCGATGAGTGCTTCACGATACTCGTTCGCCTGATCAATGTAATCCTCGGGAATCTCTACGGTATCAAACTTAACACCTGACTCATCAGTCTCATCATAAATGTAAGCAACCTTCTTAACAAGATCAACTAAGCCTTTAAAGTTCTCTTCAGCACCAATCGCCAGAAAAAGAGGATGAGCATTAGCACCCAACTTTTCCTTCATCGTATTAACCGCAGCTAAAAAGTCAGAGCCCATTCGGTCCATTTTGTTAATGAATCCTAAGCGGGGAACGTTGTATTTGTCCATCTGTCTCCACACTGTTTCAGACTGTGGTTGCACTCCTTCAACAGATGTGAAAACTCCGATCGCACCGTCTAAAACACGAAGAGAGCGTTCAACTTCAGCAGTAAAATCAACATGGCCTGGGGTATCGATGATGTTAATACGATGGTCGATACCACTGTAAGGTCCGTCTGATGTAGTCCATCCACAGGATATTGCGGCTGATGTAATTGTAATGCCACGTTCCCTTTCTTGCTCCATCCAGTCGGTCGTTGCGTTACCATCGTGAACTTCACCAATCTTGTGTACGACGCCAGAATAAAAAAGGACACGCTCGGTGCATGTTGTTTTGCCAGCATCAATATGTGCAGCAATACCAATATTACGAGTATGCTCAAGAACTGCTGGGCGGTCAGCAGAATTGGCAGATGAAAATTGTTCGTTGCTCATTCTTACCAACGAAGGTGAGCGAATGCTCGGTTAGCTTGAGCCATTTTATGGGTTTCTTCCCTCTTTTTAACGACACTTCCAGTGTTGTTGTAGGCATCAATCAATTCATTAGCTAAGGCATCCGCAATGGGTGTTCCTTTGCGGGAGGAAGCAGCGTTCACAACCCAACGAAAAGCAAGGCTTTGTTGGCGTTCAAAAGGTACTTCAATCGGCACTTGATAGGTAGCACCACCGACCCGGCGACTTTTAACTTCAATCTTGGGGCGAATATTCTCGAGGGCACCCAAAACTAACTCGATGGGATTTCCCTTACCAACTTTCTCTGCCATTTTTTCGATCGACTTGTAAACGATTCTTTGGGCGAGTGATTTTTTGCCACTAAACATGACGGCATTGACAAGAGAACTTATGAGAGGACTCCCGTGTAAAGGATCGGGCAAGATAGCCCGCTTAGTTGCTTTTCTTCTGCGAGACATTTAGCTTTTAGGTTTTTTGACGCCGTACTTTGAGCGACTTCTTCTTCTTTTCTCGACACCCTGACAATCCAATGTTCCTCGGACAATGTGATAACGAACTCCGTTAAGATCTTTAACACGGCCACCACGCAAAAGAACGATGCTGTGCTCTTGCAGGCTATGTCCCTCATCAGGTATGTAAGCAATTACCTCATGACCCGTGGTTAAACGAACCTTAGCTACTTTACGAATCGCAGAATTAGGTTTCTTGGGGGTACGGGTTGTTACCTGTACGCAGACACCTCTGCGGAAAGGGCATGCTTTCAGAGCAGGTGATTTGGTTTTGGCCTTCTGTAAACGACGACCTTTCCTTACTAACTGATTAATTGTTGGCATGAGGTAGGATTTTTAGGGTAAAGCGATCTGTTATAACTTGTTTTGCAATATCCACAAGAAGAAAATAATAATTCTAGGCAGATAATGATTCGGAAGGAGAAGCACCAAGGGTATCTATCTTCAATCGACGCCACTTTGGCAGTCCTGTACCGGCAGGAATCAAATGCCCCATAATGACATTTTCTTTGAATCCTTTGAGGTCATCTATTTTTCCAAGGGTAGCGGCATTTGTTAAAACCCGTGTCGTTTCTTGAAAGGATGCAGCTGAAATGAAACTATCGGTTTCAAGAGAAGCTTTCGTAATACCAAGTAAGATAGGCTCACCTTCCGCAGGCATTCCACCCTTGGCTCCGATCGACTCATTGGCATCCATAAAGGCGTAACGATCAACCTGATCTCCCCAGAAGAATTCAGTATCTCCTGGATCAGTGATACGTACTTTCATCAACATCCTGGAAATAATAATTTCCAAGTGTTTATCGCTAATAGTAACACCCTGAAGGCGATACACTTTTTGAATCTCCTCAATCAGATATTCTTGAACGGCAGATGGTCCTAGAATCTCTAAAATCTCATGAGGATCCTTTGCACCTTCTGTTATGAGTTGTCCTTTCTGCACGAAATCACCCGGTTGAACCAATACATGCTTACCATGCGGAATCAAGTGTTCTTCAACTTGACCGGAGTCTTCATTGGTGACTAAAAGTCTTTTCTTAGATCTTAAGGTTCCTGCTTCAGAGACAATCCCATCAATTTTTGCCATCTGACCAACATTGCCTTCCTTCGGTCTTCTTGCTTCAAATAGCTCAGCGACGCGGGGTAAGCCACCCGTGATGTCTTGCGTCTTGGAAGCCTGCCTCGGAGTTTTTGCAATAATTGATCCTGCATCAATTCGAGTTCCTTCATCAACGGCAACCTGTGCCCCCGTGGGAACTGAGTAAGTTGCAAGAGCATCACCCTTTGAATCTTTTACTATGATCTGAGGGTTTAAATCTTCTTTATGCTCGATAACAACCATTGATCGCCCACCAGAAGCATCTCTTTCAATTTTAGTTGTAACCCCTGGAAGCATGTCATCAAATGCAATTACACCCTTTTTCTCAGATAGAATCGGTATGTTATATGGATCCCATTGGGCCAAGAGCGTATCCTCATCTACATCGTCTCCATCCTTAAAATGGAGCAGAGCTCCGGCTGGAGTCGGGTAATCGTCAATTATTCTATCATCACGATCAAGAACCTGAATCGAACCAGTTTTATTAAGAGTCACCTGTTGCCCATTGGCCAGAGTAACCAAGCGTAAACCTACGAACTTTAGTTTACCTGCTTTTCTAACATGAATCACTGGATCTTCTCTACCGGCACTTGCGATACCTCCAATATGGAAAGTACGCATGGTAAGCTGTGTGCCGGGTTCACCAATTGACTGAGCTGCAATGATACCTACGGAGGATCCTTGCTTCACCAAAGAATTAGTGGATGGATCGATTCCATATTCGAAGGCTGTAAGACCATTTTTGATTCTACTAGAGAGCGGTGACATCACTCGAATACGAGTAATTCCAAGAGCATCAATGTTGTCTGCAATTTCTTCGGTGATCAGTGAACCTGCATTCAAAATGATTTCACTGGGGTTCGAGGGATCATAGACATCATCACTTGAATATCTACCGATGATACGATCTCTAAGTGGCACAATTTCATTATCACCCTCCATGATGGCTTTTTTAACAACACCATCTCGTCTGTTGTCATCGTCACAGACAATAATACAGTCCATGGCAACATCACAAAGTTTCCGTGTGAGATAACCCGCATCCGCAGTTTTAAGTGCAGTGTCTGCAAGTCCTTTTCTAGCACCGTGAGTAGACATGAAATATTCAAGAACCGACAAACCTTCACGGAAAGAAGCGAGGATAGGCTGCTCAATGATTTCACCTGATGGTTTTGCCATTAGACCTCGCATACCACACAACTGACGAACCTGCTGACGGTTACCACGAGCTCCGGAGTCCATCATCAAATAAACAGGATTAATAGTATCCTTACCTAGGTTCTCGTCCAAACATCTGAAAACTTCCTTGGCAATATCATCTGTAGCAGCGGTCCAAACATCAATGATCTTATTGTGTCTTTCTCCTCTTGTAATGATGCCTTTACGGAACTGATCTTCAATTTTATCAATTTCTTTACGAGCAACTTCTACCCGTTTTTTCTTTTCTGGCGGAATGATCATATCGAAAATGCCGATCGATATACCAGCTCTGGTGGCCATATCGAATCCCATTTCCTTGAGTCGATCGAGCGATTCAATTGTTTCGTCCTTACCCTTTAGGTTGTAAGTTTCGAGGATCAAATTTCCAAGATCTCCTTTGAGCGCAGGTTCGTTAAAGAATCCGAGTTCTTCGGGCCAGATCGTATTAAATAGTGCACGACCAACGGTCGTTGTGATAACACTCCTCTTGGATATTCCATAGAGCGTGTCGTTTCCTTTGTCTGGATTCTTCAAACGAATCCAATTATGAAGATTCAAAACACCCTCCTGCAAGGCACTTAATGCCTCTTCCAGAGAGCCAATGAGAGGTAATTTTTCCTCATCACCCGGGAGATCGCCCTTGGGATTCATGGTAAGGAAATATGATCCCAAAACAATGTCCTGAGATGGAGTAAGAATAGGTTTTCCGCTTGAAGGTGAGAAGATGTTATGGGTAGCCATCATCAAAAGCTTGGCCTCCATGATTGCTTCCACCGAGAGAGGAACATGAACAGCCATTTGATCTCCATCAAAATCCGCATTGTAAGGTGTACAAACTAGAGGGTGAACTCGAATTGCATTACCTTCAATTAGAACTGGCTCGAAAGCCTGAATGGAAAGACGGTGAAGGGTAGGAGCCCGGTTCAATAAAACTGGATGACCTTTTGTTACCTCTTCCAATATATCCCAAACTTCTGGAGAACGACTTTCAATCATTTTTCGTGCACCTCGAACGGTGTGGACAAAACCTAATTCTTTAAGTCGACGAATGATGAATGGCTCGAATAAAATAAGAGCCATTTTCTTCGGAATACCACATTGGTGAAGTTTTAATTCGGGACCGATAACGATAACGGAACGACCGGAATAATCTACCCGTTTCCCTAAGAGGTTTTGCCTGAAACGACCCTGCTTACCTTTAAGCATATCACTCAAAGATTTAAGAGCTCTATTACCAGAACCTGTAATAGCACGACCATGACGACCATTATCAAAAAGAGCATCTACAGCTTCTTGGAGCATTCTCTTTTCATTATGAATAATGACATCCGGCGTCTTCAATTGTAACAGGTTTTTGAGACGGTTGTTCCGATTAATTACCCTGCGGTACAAATCGTTCAAATCACTGGTTGCAAACCTTCCACCTTCGAGGGGAACTAGCGGACGAAGATCGGGTGGGATAACTGGAATTGCATCGAGAATCATCCATTCAGGAGATGCACCTGATTGTATAAATCCTTGAGTGACCTTGAGGCGACTAGCCAACTTCTTTTTTATTTGCTTGGACTTAGTCTCATGCATCTGGTCATACAATTCTTCGAGTTCATCCTCTAAGTTGATCCTAGCTAATACATCACGAATAGCTTCCGCACCCATTTTGGCTTCGAACTCATCGCCGAACTCATCTTGTGCCTCACGATACTCTTTATCGGTCAATAATTGTTTTTCTTCGAGCGGAGTATTACCTGGGTCAGTCACAATGTACTGCTCATAATAAAGTACTCGTTCCAAACTTTTTGCAGTCATATTCAAAAGCAATCCCAACCTGCTCGGCATGCTTTTCAGAAACCAAATATGAGAAACTGGTACAGCAAGCTCAATGTGTCCCATGCGGTCTCGTCTAACCCTCGAAACGGTAACCTCGACTCCGCAACGGTCGCAGACCACTCCCTTGTACTTGATTCTTTTGTATTTTCCGCAAGCACACTCGTAATCACGAACGGGACCGAAGATTTTTTGACAAAAAAGTCCGCCTGGTTCAGGCTTGAAAGTTCGGTAATTAATAGTCTCGGGATTCTTTACTTCACCTTTCGACCAAGAACGAATGATATCTGGGGATGCAACTGTTATGGACACTTTATCCATAGGCCCTGGTTCTACTCCTAATGCTTCACTAACTGCTTCGACACTCATATTTTTATTTTTTAAAGATTAATTTTTTGGCAACTTTTCTTGTGAACCTACAAGGCATCCTCACCTCGTACTCGAATATCTAGGCAGAGACTCTGCATTTCCTTCATTAAAACATTAAAGGATTGAGGCGTTCCTGCCTGCAGAGAATTATCACCTTTCACCAAAGATTCGTAGATTTTAGTTCTTCCAGCAACATCATCTGATTTCACTGTAAGTATTTCCTGTAAAGTATAGGCCGCACCGTAAGCTTCAAGTGCCCAAACTTCCATCTCACCGAATCGCTGACCTCCATATTGTGCCTTTCCTCCCAAAGGTTGCTGGGTGATAAGACTATACGGACCAACGGCACGAGCATGAATTTTACTGGAAACCAAGTGGTTAAGTTTCAGCATATACATGTATCCAACAACAATTTTTTGATAAAATTGTTCTCCGGTACATCCATCGTAAAGAAGGGTTTTACCTGTTTCGGGTAATCCCGCTTCTTTAAGGTATTCCTGGATTTTAGTCTCGGGAATCCCATCGAATATGGGAGTTGCTACCTTTAATCCAAGTTTCTTACATGCCCAACCAAGATGGGTCTCTAAAACCTGACCGACATTCATTCGACTAGGTACTCCCAATGGATTCAAGCAGATTTCAATTGGGGTTCCATCGGGCAAGAAGGGCATATCTTCTTCAGCAACAATTTTAGCCACAACACCTTTGTTTCCATGGCGGCCTGCCATTTTGTCACCTACACGCATTTTTTGCTTTTTAGCCACAAAGACACGAACATTTTTAATCGCACCCTGATCAATTGGGTCACCCTGTTCAATGGCTTCAATTTTTCTATCCCTGTCGTCTTCAAGATCAGTAAACTTGGATTCATAACTTTCGATAATTTCGAAAACTTTAATCCGAACCGGGGAAGGAGGAATCTCAATAAAACGATGCACCGCGGCAAGTCTACGAAGAAGGGTCTTCGTTATCTTTCGGTTGGCAGGTATGATTACATCTCCTGTTTCTGAATTCGTAACATTAAGCGGAATTTTTTCACCAAGCAAAATATTAGATAGTGACTCGGTTAGCTGAGAGCGAAGATCTTCAGTTTGATTTCGGAAATCTTCTTTGATTTGTTTCATCTGCCGACGAAAATCAGAAGGAGAAAGCTTTTCCTGCTCTGCATCTGTACGACTTGAAACCTTGATATCCATTACGATACCTTGAGTTCCAGAAGGAACTTTTAGGGAGCTGTCCTTAACATCAGCGGCTTTCTCTCCGAAGATGGCTCGAAGAAGTTTTTCCTCCGGTGCTAAATCAGTTTCACTTTTAGGGGTTATTTTACCCACTAGGATGTCTCCAGGTTTAACTTCCGCTCCAATTCGAACTATTCCCAAGTGGTCTAAATTGCGTAGTGCTTCTTCACCTGCGTTTGGAATATCTCGGGTAATTTCCTCAGGTCCAAGTTTAGTATCTCTGGCGGTTACCTCAAATTCCTCAATGTGGATAGAAGTATAAATATCTTCCTTTACAATTTTTTCAGAAATCAGAATTGCATCCTCAAAATTGTATCCTTTCCAAGGCATGAATGCTACGAGGATATTACGACCTAATGCTAGCTCGCCATTATCTGTGCAGGCACCGTCTGCCAAAGCCTGACCGACTTTGACGGTATCACCTTTTCGAACAATAGGCTTTTGGTTAAAACAGGTGCCAGCATTTGATCTGAGAAATTTCCTCATTTCGTAACAGTAGATACCCCTCTTGTGATCACTGCGGGGTTCCTTTAGGAAACGAGGTGGAAGCTTACCATCATCTGTAACCACGATCCTCTTTCCGTCTGCAAGCGCGACAACACCTTCCGACTCAGATACCGTCACGGTTCGGGAATCCTCTGCAACTTTTTTCTCAATTCCTGTTCCTACCAAAGGAGAATCGGATTGAAGCAGTGGAACAGCTTGTCGTTGCATGTTTGCACCCATGAGAGCACGGTTAGCATCATCGTGCTCAAGAAAAGGAATAAGCCCAGCAGCGACAGATACAACCTGCTTAGGCGACACATCCATGTACTCCACTTCGGATGGCTCATATTCACTAACCTGATCTCTGTATCTACAGGTAACACGACCAACGAGTTTCCCTGTTTTGGTATCAATTTCAGTATTTGCCTGTGCTATTAAAAAGCGCTCTTCTTCAAAAGCATTGAGGTAAGCAACATTTTTGGGGTTCTTGTCTACTACTCCGTCTTTAACTGGATGATAGGGGGATTGCAAAAATCCAAATTCATCGATCTTTGCGTAGGTTGACAGTGTATTAATTAAACCAATATTTGGTCCTTCAGGAGTCTCAATTGGGCAAATACGACCGTAGTGTGTTGGATGAACATCACGAACTTCGAAACCAGCTCTTTCGCGATTTAAGCCTCCGGGTCCAAGAGCAGATAGTCTTCTCTTGTGTGTCATTTCAGCCAATGGATTAATTTGATCCTTAAACTGGCTGAGCTGACTTCGGGCGAAGAAATCCCTGACAACAGTTGTCAATGCTTTGGGGTTGATAAGCTTACCTGGAGTAAGGGATTCAGCACCTTGATCATAGAGGGTCATACGTTCACGAACTACTCTTTCAGTTCGCGCCAAACCACTACGACAAACATTTGCCAAAAGTTCACCAACAGTACGCACGCGACGATTTCCCAAGTGATCTATATCGTCAATACCCATGTCAAATATTGAACCAGCATCTTCCCTTGCTTTTTCTTCATTTGACTTACCTCTTTTGAGATCTGTCAACTTACGAGTTGCTGCTACCAAATCTTCAACTGTAGTCACACGAACTTCAAGAGGAGTACTTTGGTTTAATTTGAGGTTAAGCATGTGACGCCCAACCTTGGCTAAATCGTATCTTTTAGAATCTAGGAACAAACGCTTTATCAGAGCTTCGGCATTGACACGGTCGGGTGGCTCACCAGGGCGTAACTTCTTATAAATTTCCTTGAGTGCCTCGTCTTTGTTTTTAGTCGTATCTTTCTTGAGGCAACGAATAATTGCTCCGTCGTCAACTGATGTATCGATTGCGCGAAGTTGATTTTCCCCAGCCTTAACAAATGATCTAAGATATGTTTTGGTTAAAGGCTCAAAAGCTTTAGCGAGAACTGCACCTTTGGCACGATCGAACATAGGTTCTACTAAAACATAATTTGAAACATTATCCTTCGCTAACAACTCGTTGATATCCAAAGTTTCGATATCATAAAAAAGCTCGATGATCTTCTGATCAGAATCCTTATCCTTTTCAGGATCCCAATCCATTAAGGCCCGAAGAAAAGTTGTAATTAAAAATTTTCGACGACGCCTTCTTCTGTCCAAGTAAACATAGAGTAAATCATGTTGATCAAATTGAGCTTCGATCCATGTGCCTCGATCTGGAATGATTCTAAAGCCATGAAGGACTTTACCACTTGTGTGGGTTGATTCCTCAAAACTTACCCCAGGAGATCGATGCAATTGGCTAACCACAACCCTTTCCGCCCCATTAATAATAAAAGATCCTCGTTCAGTGATGATGGGCAATTCTCCCATAAAAATTTCTTCCTCACTGTAAAAAGGTTTGCTTTGACCTTCCATCTCCATGCGTAAACGCAATTTTACCTGTAGAGGTGCGGCATAAGTGCAGTTTTGGTCGATACAATCCATTTCACTTAGAGCGGATTCACCGATTGTGTAGGAAACATACTCCAAGCGAGATTTTTCATCATAGCTGAAAATAGGAAAAACCTCCTTAAAAACCGCTTCTAATCCAGCCGGAATTCTATGGGTAGATGGAACATCCCGTTGTAAAAAATCATGAAAAGAATCGACTTGATTCTGAATAAGATTGGGGGGATCGATTGCTTCTTTAAGCTTTCCGAAATTTTGTCTTTCTGGCTTCTTCA
>JBMYOA010000008.1:0-26860 GCA_049598825.1 Opitutales bacterium
CGACGATGGCGATTGTGTCCGAACCCGTTCCATGCTCGTTCATCGCCTTGACGAATACGCGGTGGTAGCCCGGTTTGCTCACAGTGCCGGTGATTTGCCCGGTAGAAACATTCAGGCTAAGCCCCGTTGGCAAGCCCTCCGCCAAGTAGGTGGTCGGCCCGTTGTTCGCGGCTAAGCTGAGGCTGAAGTTCGTCCCGACTGTGGCGTTGTGCTCAAAGTTTAAATTAATTAGGGGCTTTTTGATAGAGTTATGAAAAGCTTGTATCTCGAAAGGCAATAATGGCCTGTCATAAGCACGAAATTCGTCAAGTCTCCCATGGAAGCTTCCTACACCTAGATTTAGTTCTCTAGAAGTGTGAAGTAGTCCCACATCACCACTAGATCGTAGAACATCTATTTTGTTTCCGTTAATGTAAAAATCGTATGTTGCTTTAGTGGAAAGTTCATCACTAGCTTGATCATTGCTGGAGACTAGAGCTAAATGAAACCAAGTATTATGCGTAACACTGTAATTGGGTGATGATTCAATATAAGTGCTAGATTCCTTATGAAACTGAAAATGGCCACTTCCGTTTATATTGCTTTTGTTTAACTTAAGATATTGTTTATCGAGATAAAGGTGAGGTCCATGTCCTTGAAGAATAATAAGTTCCGAGTTTGTCCCATTAACCGCTACTTCAGGACATAACCAAAAGGACATAGTTCTAAACTTTGAATCGAATGATCCAGTAACTTTATCATTTATTCCATCAAACATTAAGGCCTGTCCTTCAACACCTTCAGACCATGGATCGCCGGTGAATCCAGATAAATTAAGATGGCGTTGATTTCCGCTGTGGTCCCAAAGTTTATTCGGTTCGACGGAAACTGGTTCAAACTTGTAGTAGACTTGCAGATTGTCCTCTGGTTCGTTGACTGGGAGAGCAGCATCATAGGCAGCCTGCTCGGCGGCAAGTTTGTCAGCATGCAGTTGAATGCTCCATTTGTCGGCGAGATAGCGTTCCACTGCATCGCGTTCATTGTTTTGCAAGAACCGATTGTAGAATAGAATTTCAGAAATTTCACCATTAAAGGAATCTCCCAAATTAAGCTCAGAATAGCTACCACTTGTATCTCCTCTAGTAATTGATAGCACAAAAGGCTTGTTAACAGCTAATTCATTGGGTCCTGAAGAAACTCTTACCGGGGCACCTCTCCAATTAAATTTATTGGCGTGACCATTTGAACCACCTTCCCAGAAATCCCTATTAGTTTCGTCAATGAGAATCCAATTTAAACTTCCTTGGGCCAATAGTTTTCCTTTTATTTGGTTACAAGAAGCGACAACTATTATGTGTTGTGCAGTTACATTTAGATTACTAATCTTTAATATGTCATCTCCGTCGAAAGAAACTCCACCAGATGCAACTTTCACAGGTTGTTTGTTTAATGCACTTTGTGAGGCGTTTTTGTCGGTTATCTTATCTGTCCAGCTTACAATACGGTTTCCTACTTGCAGTTCGTCGAGGTTGCCATCGGCATCCAAATCCAAAGCGTCCATCCAGAGGACGAGGCCGTCCCTCGGTATCTGAGTTGTGTTAGCTTCCTCAATCGGCAGACCTGTGGCTTCCTGTAGAGTGATGATATGACTGGTGGCTTGGCCGACTGAATTGGTAAGCTGCACGGAATAGGTGGCATTATCATCCAAAACGGGATTGCTGAGTTCCAAAACCGGAGCATTCGCACCGGAAATAACCTGTCCATTCTTGAGCCATTGGTAGGAGAGATTGTGCCCGTGCCCACGGGCTTCAATAGTCGCAGAATCCGAACGCCAATCGTAGCGGGCGAAGGGCTGGGTGGATATGGAGGGGGTGACCTGCAGGGCGGCAAGGACCTCGGGGGAGAGCCGGCTGAGGGAAATGGAGGAATTCAGCTCGCTTAAAACATCGCTGCTCAAGTTACTTTTCGTGATGGTGCGGTTCAAATCTGCTAAAACAGATGGTGGTAGCATATCACGAGTAATAGTCCTGTTCAGATCGGAGAGCACAGAACCTGGAAGCATGTCGCGGGTGATATTTTTGATGGAAGAATTGAGGTCGGAGCGGAGGGCATTGCTGAGCATGGAGTAATCAATCGATCCTGGAGCAATGGGTGCACTTCCTGCGGAGAAGGCATAGGGCACGGATGCAAAAGGACGGTCAGGAGTTAATTGTTGGAAGCCATTGACCCCATCGCTGAACCAAACGCGAAGTTTCGCATCGGAATGTTGCTGGAAGATTGCGGGATCGAGAGCATTCATTCCCTGAATCGCGGTATTTCCCAGTAAAATGGAATAGAGTCCGCCGTTGACCGATACTTGAACCGATACCTGTGGTTCCGATCCGCCAACGCTTGTTCCGTCATTACTCCAATAGGTGGCTTTGCCATCAGTATCAACGAGGGCGAATTTGAACAAACCATTTCCCTCAAATGCTTCTCCGTTGACCGCAACCTGCCCGGCATAGTTCAAGACAGGCGGTACCGCATCCGCCCAAAGGGCGAAAATTAGAAACAGAAAAGAAAGAACGGAAAGGAACCGCATATTATGCGATCATTGTGTAATAAAGTTGGTTTGCAAGTGAAAAGAAATTGAAACCATGCGATTTAAATGGGCATAAAAAAACGCCCGATCTCGAAAGAACGGGCGTTTGTGGGGTAAAAATTGTTGAGGGTTACGCAGCCTGTGGAAGATCGTGAAGGCTGGTTTGTTTGCGTTTTACGCGACGAAGACGGGAACGCCGACGGAGTCCGCGATCGAGTTTTTCCACCAGATCATCCACGGCTTTATAAATATTTTCACTGAGTACGGAGATGGTGATGGTTTTCCCTTTCAATTCCAAATGGCCCTTCGCTACATACTCATTTTCGTGCGATGAAGATTTTGAATCGTGCTCCAGTTCAATCCTTGCACGAATAATTCTCTCCTCGTGCTTAAATATTTTTTCCATCTTTTCATAAACAATACCCTTGAGGGAGTCAGTTAAGTTAAGATGAAGGCCGGAGAGAATCAGATTGTTCTTCATATGCGTTTTCTATTTTGTGTTAGGATTTAGTTTGTGATGCCTGCGTAGTGCAAACAACAACATCAACTTCGCGCGTAAAAAGTAAGAATGCCAATAAAGTTTACATTTTTTTTCTTGATAGTAAGTAAGTCGCTTACAATCATGGCTTTACCTGATGAATGAAGGGGCGGATTCTCCCCTGATTGATCCAAATAGTTTCCCGAATTGGATTATTTATGAGGATGAGCATATTCTGGTGCTCGATAAACCAGGGTGGCTGGTCTGTCATCCATCGAAAAATGGTCCGTGGTCGAGCCTGGTGGGGGCGGCAAAGGAGTATTTGGGGGTGGAGTCAATTCATTTGGCCAGTCGCTTGGACCGGGAGACCAGTGGAGTTGTTTTGCTGGCCAAACATCGGGGGGCGGCCAGCCAATGGCAGAAGGGAATTGAGGTAAAGGCAGTAAGAAGATGTTACCTGACGATTCTGGAGGGAGAGATGGATGGCTCGCGTGAAATTTCCACTTTTTTGGGTAAAGATCCGACGAGTGAAGTCTTTGTGAAGCAGAGAGTGACCGAAAACTCCAAGAAATCCCAGCGGGCAGAGTCAGCTTTTATTCCGTTGGAGGTAAAAAATGGATATACCTTTGCCTTGGTTTTAACGAAAACCGGCCGAAAGCATCAAATCCGGGTGCATGCCCAATCGATTGGCTATCCGTTGGTTGGTGAGAAATTGTATGGTCGGGATGAGACTTATTATCTCCGTTTTTGTGAAGGGGGGTGGAAAAATGAGTGGATGGAAGATCTGGGTATGAGTAGACAGGCTCTGCATGGGAGGAGTCTTGGTTTTATTGCTGATGATTTTTACTACAAAGCTGATTTGGCGCTGGATATGAGAGATTTTCTCCTCGAAAAAATGGGGTTTTCGGAAGCTGAAATAAATGCGATGCAAGCCAAGGGGGATGAAACGGCCAGGATCTGGTGGATGAAGGAATTGAGTTGTGCGGATGCAGGAGAGTAAGTATTTCCTAGATATTACCCCAAAATGAGTCCCCCAAGTACACCTGTTTCTCCCTTAGAGGCATTGAAGGCCGGATTTCGCCGTGCCTGTGTGCGTCGACTGGTGGGAGATGAGGCAGGGGCGATCGATGTTCTAAAGAATGAGATTCCAAAGCTGGTCGTAGGCTGGGCCAAGACCACCAGTCTGGATGCAGCCGAGAAAAAAGGGAAGCTCAAGGAAATGTTCGATGATGAGTCGGGCAGGGCGGATGAGTTGGCGACCGCTTTTGATTTATTTGCCGGCCGTTTTGAGGCACGGGTCGCTGAATTGGTAAGGAAAGAACTGGGGGATGTCACAAACAGGCTTGAGCAGATCGTCGAAGCTATGAGTGGTGGGACACCAGTAGAGCCACTTCCGCAGGAGTCTGAGGATGGAACCGAAGTGGAACCTGTGGAAGCCGAGGTGGAAGAGGAACTTGATCCTCCCAAAGGGATCGGATTACGCTTTGATGAGATTGAAGAAATGATCGATCAGGTGCTCTCTGATGACTGATTTGAGCGAGTCTTTTTTTCACAATTACATTCTTGGTTTGACTTGCTGGTTATTTTCTCAAATTTCAGGGTTTGTTTTAACCAATTTTGACTATGTCCTCAGACCCCGCAGAAGCTACCCCAGATAATACCGAAGAAATTTCTTCCGAAGACGATAAAAAGAGGAAAATGTATATCGGGCTCGATCTTGGTACCCTGAACTCTTGTGTGCTTCCTAAGCTTAGTAAGCCAGGCTCGGATGAACATCATGGAATATGGGTTCCAACTGTGGTCGGGTACCCTGAGGATGGAATCCTGGCGGGGATTCTCCCCGGTAATTCATCCATGCTTCACGGTGATGAGGCTTTGGCGAATGAATTGCATTTGCGATTGGTAAATCCACTCAATGACGGCGTGATTGCTGATCAGGAGGCAGCCCAGTCTTTTCTGAAATACTTGCGTGGAAAAGTGGATCCTGAGTTCAAGCGGGAAGTTTATTGTGTGATTGGGATTCCCGCAGTCGCGGATGCTGAAGCAAAAGAAAATTTAAAAAATGCGGCGAAGGGTGCATTTGACGGAATACTTTTTATCCCTGAGCCATTTTTGGCGGCTCTTGGGATGCGTGATGAGGAACGCCTGACTGACCCGACCTACAGTGATCCGGTGGCAAATTCATTGTTTGTCGATATCGGAGCAGGTACCACCGACTTTTGTATCGTACAGGGTTATTTCCCAAAGCCCGAAGACTTGTTGAGCATTCCGTTTGCCGGCAACGAGGTGGATGTATTGCTCGATAAGGCCATTCGCGAGGAATATCCGGAAGTTGATGTTCCTATTTCCATGATTCGTAAGTTTAAGGAAAGTTATTCCTATGTCGGTGAGAGTGAGTCCGGTGCTCGCGTGAAAGTGCCGGTCGATGGAAAACCCCGTAAGATTGAAATCGGCAAGCAGGTAGGTCTTGCTTGCAATCAATTACTTGGTGAAATTTTCGATTCCATCAAAGAGGTTATTGCGAAAGCTTCTCCCCAATCTGTCTTTGGGATGCTCCAAAATATTGTGCTTACGGGTGGAGGAAGCCGGATACGTAACATCGATCAGGAATTGCAGCGATTATTGGTGGATGATGGATATGAAGAACCTGATGTTCGGATTTCTTCCCGTGAAGTGATGCCTTTTGTCGGAATTGGTGCCCTCAAGGTGGCCAAGGCCGCAAGGGAAGACCAGTGGATAAAACCTTAGTTCGCTAGGTAAACAGGGGTTGCGAGTTTGCCCTCTAAATGATCGTTTTGAGGGTTTGTCCTAATCGTTCGACCGAGGAATCGATCCTTTGTTTTATTCCTTCGATATCGTCCTGATCAACCTCACCGAAGAGAATCTTCCAACCCTCAAGGGTGACTAAGTCTTCCTCTTTTGGATGCGGAAGTTTTTCGATTCCTTTGATCTTTAAGTTTCTTACCAGGAATTCTGCTACCTGCACGGATGCAGAGAGGGCAGGGTTGTGTGTCGCTTTCTCCGGGTGATTATGGCAATGGACCGCTTCGACAATTTCTTCGGAAATATGGTGGTTCCATAAATAATAAGCACCCATTTTGGCGTGATCCCATCCCACCAGGCTGATTTCTTTTTCAGTCAACTCCTGAAGCGAACTATGCGAGCTTTGATGGACCTGATGAAAGTTTTCCGGGAAAGTTATGGCGAGGATCAGAATACCCAGGTTATGTAATAGACCGGCTACATAATCGGCTTCCTGCTCTACTTCATTTTCTGAAATCGATAAGATTTCACGGGTGAGGATTGCAGTACCAATGCTATGCCTCCAAAAGCTTTCCCATGAAAAATGTTTATTCTTTTTTCCAAGCTCTGAAATCTCCTCAATAATAGGAGTGGCTGCGAGGAGTTCTCGTATGCGGTTTAGTCCCAGGAATATGGATGCTTCCTCAACACCTGTGATGTGATGCTCTTCTTTGCTTCCAAAAAAGATCGAATTAACGAGATCCAGGACCCGGGTCGTTAAGGAAGGATCGAGTCGGATAACTTCGGCAATCTGCCCGACAAAACTATCTTCCGAGTCTAATAAATTAGCCAGTGTATCATTTATACTTTGCAGGGATGCAAGTTTGGGGCACTGGTTGATCCTCTCGATTAGTAAAAAATCAGACGGAGGATTCATCAAATCTTAGAGGATTTGGCGAAAGGTAAGAATCATCTTTCGCATTTCCTTAAAGGTTATACCTTGATTTCAACCGCGTTAACACGGTTGTCAGAGAGTTGGGTCTGTTCGTTAAGGCAAGTTTGGAAAAATTTCTTGGCAGTGCTGCATGCTTCGGATCCTTCCTTTAAGATAAGTGTTTTACCACTTGAAGACAGGATTTGCATGGAACCATCGGCTCTTTGCTCAAGATAAAGAGTATCTCCCGTATCTTTCTCCAAAAAGGATTGAACAGCTGGTGACTGAAGAAACTCTTCCTGCAGTTCTTTCCTGGACAATGCATTTTCGGTAGCAGTAACCCCATTGAGTTCCTCGGAGAAGGAGGTAGACTTGGGTTGTGGGAGATTTGGGCTGGGGGAAGTAACTTTATCCAAAAGATTCTTACCGACTGAAACGAGACTGCTTGCAACTACTGGGTTCATGCAGCATGGAGAGCATTTTCTTTGCCAACTCTGCTGGGCCTACATCCACTTAAGGCACTTTTTCTCTACAAGGGTTTCAGCAATTTGAATGGCATTGAGGGCCGCACCCTTCCATAACTGGTCTCCCACTACCCAAAGAGACAGTCCATTATCAAAAGCTTGGTCGATACGGATACGCCCAACCCCACAGTCCTCCTTTTCTGCATATTGCAGGGGGGTGGGGTAGCGGTTTGCATTGGGGAGATCCCATAATTCAGCACCATTAAATCCCTCAATGGCTGCTTTTGCGTCAGGTACATTTACGGGCTGAGAGAATTCGGCACTTAAACTGATTGAGTGGGCCCTGTAAACCGGAACTCTTACGCAGGTGCAAGATACCCGGAGGGATGGGTTCCCAAGAATCTTTCGACTCTCATTTTTCATCTTAAGTTCTTCCTTGGTGTAGCCGTCCTCCCGGAAGTCGTCGATATGTGGAAGTAAATTGTGGGCTATCGGATGCGGAAATGGAGAGTCTTTGGTCGCGGTTGAAGAGTTTTCTTCGGGTGCAAACTGGGCTTTTAATTCATTTTCGAGGGCATCAAAGCCGGCGGCACCAGCTCCGGAAACAGCTTGATAAGTGGATGCAATAAATCTTTTGAGACCAAATCTTTTGTGCAGGGGGTAGAGCCCCATGAGTGCAACCGCAGTAGAACAGTTGGGGTTGGCAATGATGCCTTGATGCTTTTCTAAATCCTCAGGGTTGATCTCAGGGACGACTAGAGGGACCAATGGATCCATCCTGAATGCTGAACTGTTATCGATTACGACACAGCCGTGTTGACGGGAAGCTTCGGCAAATTCGAGGGATTGCTTGGATCCGGCACTGAAGATAGCAATATCCAGATCTTTGAATGAATCAGCCGTTGTTTCCTGAATTGTTTCAAGATTTCCGCAAGCTTGTATTTGTCTGCCTGCAGAATTGGCGGATGCGAGCAACCTTGCTTCTGCAACTGGAAACTCTCTTTTTTCGAGGAGGCTAATTATTTCTTGGCCAACCGCTCCGGTTGCACCTACGATTCCTATACGATATTTTTTCAATGAATTTGGAAGGTTTATATTTAAGCTATCTTAAAACGATTAAGTCACTTGGTCTAAGCGAACCTAAGATGATATTGTGTGCCTCAATTACGAGTCAAAAACTTTATCTTATGCAAAAAGGTGAAATTGTAAAAGAGTACACGATGTCAACTTCAAGGAAACCACCTTCCTGTGTTGAAAATTCACTCGGGACGCCGTGGGGACTGCATGAGGTTTGCGAAAAGATCGGTGACGGAGAGGAGATAGGTATGGTATTTGTGGGTCGAAAACCCATCGGTGAGACTTATTCAAGTTGCGATCAAGAAATGAGGGTCAAAAATCTGATCACGACAAGGATATTGAGATTAAGAGGATTACAGGAAGGGATCAATCAAGGATCTGGTGTCGATAGTTATGATCGATATGTGTATATCCATGGAACCAACCACGAGGACCGGTTAGGGAAACCATCGAGTTCGGGTTGCCTGCAACTTGGTAACGAGGATGTTCTGGAACTCCATGACTTGGTCGATCAAGGAATACACTTGTGGATTGAGCCAGTTTCTCAATGATTAAATAGAATATTCCGAGGAATCGATAGTTTGGATTCTTGAGATGACTAAGGCAGGAGGTTCGTCTTCGTTTATATTAACGATGTGAGACTCAGACTTAGTCACTTTGATGGTATTCTTGAATCCTTCCTGTTCAACACTTGGAGAATCTTCATCTATGATGATGTAATTGTAATTAATTTGCCGAATCTTAATTAAAGCCTGGTCAAATGCACTCGCTGTTTCAGCGGATATACCTTCCTTCTTTAATTGATTCATTACATTTTGGAGGAGTTCTGTATTTTCGATAAAAACAAGAACCGATTTCCGTGATTTAGACCGAATAAGTTCAATAACTTGCTCAACCCGAATAGGCTTCTGAAGAAAGGCAATGCATCCGAGTTCATGTGCTTCATTTTCGAGCTCAGGAGATGAAAAAGCACTGATAAAAATAAACTTAGCGTGAATTTGATTATGCTCTAGCATCTTACGATATGCATCGACTCCTTTCATGTCGGGCATTTGCATATCCATAAGTACAAATTGAAAAGTATCATTAGAATATGCTCTGATTGCATCTTCTCCGCATTCTGCAACTTGCACATCAAACCCTTCGTTTACCATCACATCAAACATGGTAGTGCGAATAGCGGGATGATCATCTACTAGTAAAATTTTAGTCTTCATACATCATATATGTTTTAAATTAGGAAGTCTTATTATGAAGGTAGTTCCTTCTTTTGAGGATTCTTTGATTTCGATGCTACCTTTGTGCCTTGCTACGATTTGAGCACATAAGGTAAGTCCTAGTCCAAATCCTTCGTTTTTACTTGTGTAAAGAGGCTCAAAGATCCTGTTTTGTATTTCCTTAGGAATTCCTGGGCCGTTGTCAGCAAATTCAATTTCTATACCGTTGTGCTCTTGCCTCAAGCTCACTTGGATGTAGGCATCCGACGCTAATTCCATTGCTTGAATTGAATTTTGAAATAAATTTAAAAGTAACTGCCTGAATAGGATTTTGTCTGCTAAAATTGTAGCCTTATGAGTGGTAGTCTTAAAACTATATTTGATGTGGTCAGAGAAGTCCAAAACCGCTAAGGATTGCCGGCAAAGTTTATTCAAATTGACTTCGGTAAGATTCAATTTTTTCCCTTTAGTTGACTCTAACAATCTTTGTATTACTTCATCACTCTCGGATAGTTGCTGATCAATGATATCAAGGTGTTTGAGTGACTTTTCAGTATCTATAGGGCTACTTCTCAAGAAATAAACAGAGTTTCTAATTGCAGCCATGGGGTTACGCAATTCATGCGCGATATTAGAGGACACTTGACCTACGCTGGCTAATCTTTCCTGCTTCCCTAATTGATTCTGCAATTGGAGGAGTTGCTGATTCTTTGATATTCTTTTGTCAATTTCACTCTTCAACTTATCGTTTGCGGATTTTAAATCTGCTGTTCTTTTGAGTACTCTCGATTCCATTTCAAGATTACTGTTAATGAGTTTTTCATTGGTCTCACGAATAGAATCTAGCATCTTATTGAAAACGGCGGTTAATTTACCAAATTCATCATTGCTGAGTTTTTTGGCTCGAAACAGCAGATTATTCCCAGAGGAAATTTTCTCAGCAACAAGTACGAGTTCACGCAACGGTTTGGTCAGGCTCTTTTCCAGCCAAATCGCTGCCAGAAAAACCAACAATATTAAGATAAGCCAAATTGAAATCGCGAGTCTCTCAAAGTCGCCCTGAATTTCTTCTAATTCATCGAGCGATCTAACGATCTGTACAACTCCTATTTTTTGATTTTGCGAGTAGACAGCTCTCTCAATAATTAAATCTGAATCAGACCAGATCTCTTTCTCTTTGGAATTTCTAGTTGGTGCCTTGAATTTTAAACTTTGATTTTGATCGGAATCAAAACTTTCTGTGAAAAGGGTGGGTTTCTTTTCAGGCTCAAAAATATCCAATTTCCAAACTCGAACTCCACGAATGAAAGAGTTTAGAGTAATGGCATCGGATATCTCCTTGGCGGTCTCATTGTCATCGAACTCAAGCGCGGGTTTTATTTGCCTCGCGAGAGTAGTTGTGAATGCAACTGATTTAGTGAAAATTACATCCTTGAGAGAGTTAGTGGTCTCCCGAACGAGATAATAGCCTCCTACTGTAGGAATGATTATACTAAGGAAAATTATCCCAAGTAGTAACTTACCTCGAAATGAAAAGGAACTTGCCTCATTTGTAGGTTCTTTCCGCAAAGAATATTCTAATCAGAGAAAAACTACCTCGGTTGGGATCGGATGATTTTGATCGCCTTTTCTAGAGTTTCTTCAGGCTTCCTGCTTTTATCAGCTACTGCTTGTCTAAGGAAATTTTGGAGTTCGCCTTCCAAGGTGCTTGTGCCGTTCAACCGATTATGACAAGCACCGCCTGACGAAATTTCATCTTCACAGAAAGTATCTTTAACGATTCGGTGAATTTTAATCTCAACAGAGAGATTCTGCAGATTAGATTCAAATTCCGGCTTTTCCATCGCTAGCAAATCATCAATCTTAAAGAATAGAAATGGATTTTTAGTTTTTCTTTCGAAGAGGCTCTTCAAGTCCAAAAAGCTTGATTGAAATAAATCATCGCAAGCGGCGATCAGCGAGAATTCTTGATGCAGTCCTGACCGGAGAACAAAGTGTGGGTTGTCATATTGATAAACCTCAAAGTCAACGAGATGAGAGGCTTCCTGAAAAACCCTTATATCTTTATTTCCCAAAACTAATATTTTTCTCGGGAAAGCGAGTATGCCTTGTGATAAATCTGCGTTTAAGTCTTCGAGTGCTTGCACTTTGTAAGACTCAACGGTTGGGGTAGGTGGGGTCGAGTAAACCATAGTGGTATTTTTTTAGGGTAAAAGTTTATCCTAAGAATGAGGGTTTCCCGTGTCAATCTCGATCATTGCCATCAAAATTCTCGAAATTTTAGAGTAATTTTTCAACTAATGGTATCAACAATTTCAGGTCAGCCTTAACCTCTAGTGAAGAACTTAATTTGCAGAGTTCATGCATTGGATGGGTTCCAGTCGAAACTAGGAGACACTTCATCGATGCATTTTGGGCTGTTTTGTAATCATAGGGGGAATCTCCGATGTAGAGAGTTTCTGTAGCATTATATCCAATTTTTTCTAAAGTATAATTTGTAAGGCTTACATCAGGCTTTTTCCATTGGGTATCATCTGCACCAATAACGAATTCTAAGTCGTTACTAATACCCAGGTGCTTACAAGCTATCCTTGCATGAGGTCCATGTTTGTTAGTTAGTACTGCCGCTTTGACTTTGTTTGCCTTGCACCAATGCAAGATTTCCTTAGCACCTGGCAATAGGGTAAGCCCATTCAGCATTTCTTGTTCAAAAATTGGTCTCAATACCTGAACTGCTTCTTTAGCTCTTTCCGGACCTATAAGTTTTTCCATGGTGGACTCAGATGCTCCACCCACTGCTCTTTTTACCTCTTCAAAGCTTGGTTTGTCATAGCCCATCCGTTCAAGCGTTAATGCGAATGCTTTATGAATGGCCTGAAATTGATCAATTAAAGTGCCGTCAAGGTCAAAGAGTATTGCTCGGATTGCCATAATCGTACTATAGAAGGTTTGTTGAATGGATAAAATATCTCATAGCAATGGTTCTGATAAAAGAGAACTGTCGATTCCTGGTCTTGAATGGAGGAAAGAGGATGGTGAAGTGTTGATAAGTCTTTCAGGTCGCTGGTTATTATCCTGTCCTGAAAGGCAGCGAGTACTCAGAAGATGGCAATCTCTTGTCAGGCAGGCAAGCGATATTGAAGTTTTCCGTATTTCGTGCACTGAGGATATTGTTTGGGATACTTCGTTAGTGATTTTTATTCGGAATGCTATTGACGGGTTTGAGTCAGAAAAAAAGAAAGTAAATCTTGGATTTCTTCCCGAGGGATTAAAGACACTTCTTTTGATCAGTAAGGAACGCAAAACGACCAAGGGTAAAACTGAGCTCGAAGACTTGGCCGATGATCTAGGAAAGTTTACTGCAGATCTACCTAATTATTTCGTTAAGCCAATTGAGTTTATTGGGGCTGTAATTATTGCAAGCTTTGAACTGATCTCAGGGAAATCGGTAATGAGGTTTGGGGACTTTATTGAAAGTGCCAGAAAGTGCGGGGCTTCGGCTCTTCCGATTGTAACACTAATTAGTTTCCTTACAGGGTTAACCATGGCCTTTGTCGGGAGTGTTCAATTAGAGAAGTTTAACGCCAAGATCTACGTTGCTGATCTTGTCAGTCTGGCCATGGTCAGGGAAATGGGTGCACTTATGGTCGGGATCATTATGGCCGGCAGGACCGGTGCATCTTTCGCGGCCGAGCTAGGTAACATGAAACTGAATGAAGAAATTGATTCCATGAGGACATTCGGAATTTCACCGATTTCATTCCTGGTCCTTCCTCGAGCATTGGCACTGTTCTTGATGACCCCACTATTGACTCTTTATGCGGATATCGTGGGGATTTTAGGAGGCTTGACGGTAGGTACGGTAGTTATGAACTTTTCTGCTGTCCATTATTTAGAGCAGACACAGTCCGCATTAACGCACATGTGGGAGGTGTATTCTGGAGTAACCAAAAGTTTGATTTTTGGCCTTATTATTGGATTAGTGGGTTGCTATAAAGGAATGAACTCTGGTCGCGATTCTGCTGCGTTGGGGAAGTCTGTGACCTCTGCAGTTGTAGTCTCAATCACATTTATAATTGTGGCAGATGCCTTGTTTGAAACGATCTTCAGTTACTTAGAGCTCAGGTAATCATGAATACCGAGGAATTAAACCCAATTATTACGGTCAAAGATCTTCAATTGGCTTATGGGGAGCATCTCGTGCTTCAGGATGTATCTTTTGATATTAAGCAGGGGACTTGTCTTGTTGTGATGGGTGGGAGTGGGTGTGGAAAGAGCACTTTATTAAAATCAATGGTTGGCCTGTTGGAACCGGTGCAGGGAAAAATTTCTATTAGTGGGGAAATGCTCTGGGCTGAAAATTCCAATGAAAGTAAGATTTTCAATAAATTCGGTGTTCTGTTCCAAGGAGGTGCACTCTGGAGCTCTATGACCATACGCGAAAATGTTGCACTACCCCTTGAGGTATACACTGATTTGGCAGAAAAAGAAATAGAGGACATCGTTCGATATAAATTAAGCTTGGTTGGTCTCTCTGGATTCGAAAATTTCCATCCTTCCCAGCTGAGCGGGGGAATGAAAAAGAGGGCCGGGCTTGCCCGTGCACTAGCCTTAGATCCCAAAATATTGTTTTTTGATGAGCCTTCTGCGGGATTGGATCCCATAACTTCGAAGAGGTTAGACGATTTAATTACTGAATTAAAAGAAAGTCTCGGCATGACATTTGTTGTAATAAGTCATGAACTGGCAAGTATCTTTGATATAGCCGACGATGCAATATTCCTGGATGCCAAATCTAAAACACTCCTTGATCGTGGCCCTCCGCGAACCCTTCTTAAAGAAAGTAATCATCAAGAGGTGGTTGACTTTTTAACTCGCAACGAGTCATCAAACAATTGAGATGAGCATTGATTGTTTTCAGAAATAGCCTAATAATTTTATTTTAATTTGAAAAAAAATAGTAACAGATTTCTAGTGGGCTCATTCACTGTGGGCGCCATTGTCGTGCTTATCGGGTTTGCTGTATTTACTGGGGGTTTTTCTTCTTTTCGGAATCAGAATGAAAGGTTCGTTTTGGTTTTTCATGAAAATATGTATGGACTCTATGAGGGAGGGAAAGTGACTCTAAATGGAGTGAGGATTGGCCGTGTAGAACGATTCTTTCTAGGAGATGCAATTGAGGATGCACCCGTCCCGGTACTCGTCGAAATTAATCGAAAACTAGTTCACCGGCATATGGTTGATACAGGTAACGAAATTTTCGATTCTGAAGGTAGGTTCAAAAAAGATATTGTTAAGACTTTGGTAGGGCAGTTGATTCAGGAAAGTTTTGTTACTGGCATTTTGTATATCAATTTAACCACCGACAATGGTCAGAGTGGAGAAATCCAGTCCGATATTAACGAGTTGCATGGATATCCCGAGTTGAAAACAAAAGACTCAATCTTTGCTGAGCTAAGTGAGACAATAAATTTTGAAAAAATGAGTACTCAGGTCAGCAAATTGCTTGAGGTCGCCACAACCCGCCTGGATGAACTTGATTTCGGAGCATTGCAGTCTGATTTTGCTCAATCAAATCAAGCACTTAGGGAGTTCCTCAATACTTTTTCTGAGAATTATTCTTCTTTAGGACCAAACCTCAGCGAAGCTTCAACGCAAGCTAATCTTACCATGAAGGATATTTCAAGTTTATCAAAAACTCTCAATTTAATGGTGCAACCTGACTCTGAACTTCGTTTCCAGTTTTCGGATACCCTTCGTGATGTGAGCCTAACCTCCAAGTCGCTTAAGCGACTTGCTGAACTCCTAGAGCGTAACCCACAAGCATTTTTAATAGGTAAACCTTCGAACTCAAAAGAGTGATGAAAATTCATTTCCCCATCGTTCTCGTTGTCATTTCTCTAGTGGGAGGCTGTATTATTCCCGAGTCGAATCATGTCGAACCAGAATACCATTTATTAGTAAGCCTAAGCTCTGATGATAATGAGACTCTTCATCTACCAGATCTTTCTTTCTATGTACGGGAGGTTAGTATTCCTCCTTATTTGGATGATAGTCGCTTCGCTCGCCGGCAGAACACATCATCTCTTGCTTACGAAGAAAACCATAGATGGGGCGAACCATTAGGGGAGGGCATATCTCGCGTCGTAGGGCTTAATTTATCTTCGATCTTAGGTTCTCTCTCGTATTCTTCTTACCCAAGTAGGGCACGAAACGCTGCAACTTATGAAATTTCCTTATCCGTGCTACAATTTGAAAGAGTTGAGCGATTTAAAGTTAGAGTTGTGGCAGTCGTTGAGATTTTTCATCGCAATAGTCTCCAATCTCAGTTCAAGGTAGACGAACTAATCTCTATTGAAGGTTCCCGCGTGGAAAATGAAACAATGGCACTTTCGGTAGCTCTTGATGAAATTTCACAAATCATTTCGAGTGAAATTTTCGAACTACCTCTGAGTCAATGTATGCTAATTAAAATCAGCGAAGTTGATTACAGTAACACTTCATTGGATCAATTGTTGCGGGAACTATCCTCACATTTCATGTCCAATACAAATTCAGATCAACAAATTGATAATGTTATTCGCTTAGCCTCTGGATTTGATCATTCAACGATCCCTAATGTTTCTATTGCAGAGCAGGATGTCACTTTACTTGATCTAATAAAACAAATTCAGCGAAAAACTGACACCACTCTAAAGTTTTCAAGAACTGAAATAATTTTTGTTCCACTACCTTGAAGTAATGGAGTTAGCTTTTCTTAGCATTCTGTTCTTAGCAACAATTGCTGTGAGTGTTACTTTTAAAAGAAAATTTAAGGATAGAGAAAATGAAAAACTATTGGCGGAAATAGAAAAAGATTTTGTGGAGGAGTATAATATTAATAAAAACAATCCTTTCGAAGACAGTTCAACTATGGAGGGTTTGATTGAGTGGATAGAAGATCAGCAACTTGAGGACGAAATTAAGAAAAAATCATAGTAGGAAACAGCTTCCGGTCAGATGGTATAAAAGTTCTTCTTCGCTTAAAAAAAACTTGGTTTAAAGATATATTTACTCGATCGAAAGGATTCAAAGCTCTAAACTAAATTTATGAATTATTTATTTATTTCATTCTGTAAACGAAACTCGCTAGTTATTGCTATTTTTATGCTTTGTTTCTCCACTCTTTTCGGTGAGGCTTGGGATAATTGGCGTGGCCCTAACTACAATGGTTCTAATGAAAGCGGTGCCGCCTTGCCTGTCGATTTTGATCAAACGAAGGGAGTGAAGTGGAAGACTAAGTTGCCTGGTGCATCTGCGGCCACACCGATTGTTTTCAAAGGTCGTGTCTTCGTGCCTTCTGTTTCAGTATCAGGTAAAAATGGTAAAAAAGGACAAGGGGAACTCCTTGCCATGTGTTTTGATTCATCAACGGGTAAACTTTTATGGTCGAAGAAGGCAGGCAGTGGATACCGGCCTGGGCAGTCAGATGGTTTTGATTACATGCTTCACGATCGTTCCAATTATGCAAGCCCTTCACCCGTTGTCGGGCAAGATGCCGTATTCTTTTTCTTTGGAAATGGAGATTTGGTTTCGTATGATCTTTCTGGTAATGAGCAATGGCGCCGAAATCTGCAAAAGGACTATGGCGATTTTTGCTTTCAGTGGACTTTCTCAGCATCCCCCACTTTTTTTAAAGGTAAATTATACTTGCCAATCTTGCAGCGCGATGAACCCGTTCATGGTCGTGGTGTAAATAATGCAAAGTCTTTCCTACTTTGCATGGATCCGAAATCAGGTAAAACGATTTGGAAACACACTAGGGCATCGAGTGCCCAAAAGGAATCTCTTGAATCATTTGGTACGATCATTCCACATGATGACCAACTATTGGTAGCAGGAGGTGATGTACTTTCATCGCATGACCCTAAAACAGGGAATGAAACTTGGCGTTGGGGAACGTGGAATCCGGGGCATAAACAACAGTGGTGGAGGTTGGTTCCTTCCCCTGTCGTAGGGGATGGTGTTGCCTTAGTCTGTGCACCCAAAAAGGCACCGGTATTTGCGATTAAATTAAATCAAAAAGGAAGTAATTCTGGTTCTGATGGACTTCGTTGGGAAACATCTCAGGATCCACTACTCACTTCTGATGTCCCCACGCCATTATTTTATAGAGGTGACTTTTTTATATTAAGTGATCTAAGGAAAAACCTGTCCCGTGTTGATCCGAAGACGGGCAAATCGTCATGGAGTCTTACGCTTCCGGGTAAATACAAATGGCGTGGTTCTCCTACGGCTGGCGATGGTAAAATATATTTCATGAATCACAATGGAATGGTACTGGTGGTTTCTGCCGACAAAGGCAAAATCCTTCATCAAGCTCAAATGGGAGATACCTACGACGATAACACGAGGTCTTCCATTGCTATTGTGAGTAATAATTTATTCATTAGAACTAATGAAAATTTATATTGCATTGAGTAGTAAATCACTGCATTGTTAATAACTTTATTTCCCATCCACCACACCCGCGCCGGGCGGTTCCCGCCAATCTACCGCCCGGCGCTTTTTTATTTTATTTCATCCTTTTCTTTTTCGGGAAAAAATTAGAAGCTAGGGGTTCTCAATGAAACTCATTCACCTGCTAAGCCTCCATATTTTTGCCCCCCTATTTTTTCTTTGCGGGCAAAAAATACAGGATGATACCTACGCTTTTTCGGATAAGGTATCCTCCCTCAAATTAAAATCAGCCGCTCACGAAAAAGAAATTGCCAAACTGCTTTCTTCAACTGAATTGCAACCAACCAATTTTGTTGTACCCTCACCTGAGTCGATTCAACCCGTACTTCCCCCTGCTGATTCACAACCCGAGGTTCCTCCTGCTCCATATTTACCGGTTCCAGATTATTACGAAGTTAAAGAATTAAAGGACACTCCTGATCCTCAGGTACCTGTTGTTCAAAATCAAAATCCTGCTGCCAGGGTGATAGCAGATTCAGAAGGTGGTATTGATCTAAATAATACTGATAGCCCAGGTAGTGATGATATTGAGCCTGTTCCTGAAATTATTTTTGAGCGACATGACGGTTACTATTTTGGTCCGTTGCTAGGTTTTACTCTTCCTGATGATAGTGCGGTTAGGGATGCTGGTGGGATTGGTAAAATCCCTTATGAATCAGATGCTGGATATTTTCTTGGACTCCAGTTTGGAAAAGATTTTGGCACAGTGAGATGGGAAGTTGAGTATTCCCATCAAGGCTATGATGCTCAGGGCTTAAATCACGACTTTGAAGTGGGTATCCATAGTTTTACTACCCGATTATTGCTGGAAAAAGAGATTGGTGATTTAATTGATCTGCGGGCAGGATTGGGAATGGGTATTGGCTTTATTTCACTTGAGAGTGACAGTGATTATTCTGGAGAAAGTTTTATTTATGATTTTGGTATCGGAGCAAGTTATCGATTCAGGGAAAATGTGAGTTTAGCTCTCGATTATCGCTTCTTTTTGAGTGCGGCCGAAGACAGATATGATAGGATAAACAGTCATATCTTTACTGCTTCCGCTCAGTTCGATCTATAGTAGAGTTTTATCTTAGGTAAAGACTTTGCCTATCAATCTAGGCAATGGAGATTCACAGGTGAAATTGATCTCTTGCCCTTTCTTTCTGATGGAAAATTCAATATTCGATGCATGTAGGCAGAGCCTGTCCAACTTCGATTCCCTTTTTACCTTTCTGTTTAAACTGAAATCTCCGTAAGTCTTGTCACCAACAATCGGTATTTTCCTAAGCATACATTGCACCCTTAATTGATGGGTTCGACCAGTTGATGGCCGGAGCTCGATAAGTTGCAAGTGGTTTTCACCTTTTTTCTTTCGAAGAAAGCGAACATTGGCCTTGCAGGTAGGTCCATTGCCTCTTTCAACTCGAAGCTTCCCATCAACTCGTTTTTCAATAAGTCGATCCACCCAATGTCCTTCTTTTGCTTTTGGGTTAAAGCGAGTCACTGCATGGTATGTTTTGCGTACCTCTCTGTTTTCAAACTTTTCTTTAATTAAAGTAGCAGTCTCGCTGTCACTAGAGCCTATGATTATTCCTGACGTGGGAGAATCAAGTCTATGGCAAAGATAAAATCTATGAGTCTGTCCTTTTGGGTCCATCCACTCGTAGCATTCTTCTTCCGATATGTAATCTGCAAGAAGTAAGTTGCGTGAGTTTCGCTTTCCGTTCGGGTTAGGATGACTGAGGACTCCCGCGGCTTTATCGATGGCAATAATACCGCTTTCTTCCCAAGCAAGTAATTGACTATTTTTATCCAGGGGAAGTTCTTGCTGTGTAATCAAGTTCACCGATAATTAAAGTGAATGGTTATTTCGTCAGACTGTCCAAAATCATCGATCATTTTTTGAGTCCATTCTCCAAAAGGCACTCTCGATGCAATAGCTTGCCTGCATAATTCAGCAGGAAGTGCCCCATCCCCTTGACCTAGGAATTTTAGGTCATTTATTTTGCCATCAGCCTGAAGGGTAAAGCGATAAGTTATCTTTGCTTTCATTTTGTCTTTTTGTAGAAAGTGCATGGACCCATTTGCCAGTTGATGCCATTGATCCTCGATTGAGCGAAGCATCTCTTGTACATAAACCCCGTATGGATGGAGTCTGCATTCAACCGCAAGCATGCCGACCCTGGGGGCGTTTGAAATTGTTTTCATGATAGGACCCCGTAATAACTCTGGAGAAAGTCTTGGGCGTGGCCTAGTGGAGATGGAGCTGACCTTGGGTGTATTTAAGATAGCCATCTCGGACTTATCCAACGGAGACTCTAAAACGGTTTGATTCTTGGATAGATTAATCACTTTATCCTCACCTTCTTTATCCTGCTTTTCAATTTTCAATCCCTCAGGTTCGATGCGTTGGCTTTCAGGTTCCTTCATGCTTCTAGGCGTAACCTTGGCTAATGCTTCCTTCATTTCCTCGTTTTCGAGCTTTTCTTTAGCTGGTTCCTGCAAGTCAGGTAGTTTTTTAAATGAAGGCGATGCCGTGCTAGGCTGGGCAACTTTAGATGAAAACTCCTCGCCATTTAGACTTGGGAGATCGCCTTTGGTCTCATCTGGCTTTGTATTGGGTTGAGCAGCCTGTTGTTCCCGGAATGAAAAATTGTTGGTGTCATCAGGCGGGTTGATCGGACTGTTTGGATTCGCCTCCACGAACTTCTTGTCGCTCTCGGTCTCTTTTTGCTCAGGCTGAATGGCCCATTGAATCTCAATTTCTTTTGTATTTGCAGGCGAAGGCCTCGATTTGACATGGAAAAAGGGTTTTGATTCGAGGGAAATAATCCCAATCAATGCAAGTATCGTGATGAAAAAAGCAATGAGGTTAGACTGAATATTCGTAGAAGAGGGAATAACTTCGTTCTCTTTCATAAATAAAGAGTTATCCCAAAAGCTTGGAATATAATTGATAAATCCCTATGACTAGAAAACTTGCAAAAGAAGCCCATAGGAAAAAGTCCCACATCTTGGAGTATCCTAACCTAGAGTCAGATAACTTGTAGCGGAAAAATAAAACAGAGAAACCTACAATGGGTAGCATCAGTGCCTGCATTGAACCGGATATTAAGATTAAAAATACTGGCTTGGGGAAGAAGGCATAACAGGTCACGCAAAGCAAAGGTAATATAATTCCAAGCAACTTAATTAGTTTTGTTCGCAATTCAATTTTATCAGGCAAAATCCCTGATGTCATGAGTGCATCGACTGCCATTCTGCTTTGACCCGCAAGTGCCACGAAGAAAGTTGAAAAGAGAACGGCTACGGCACCAATAAGAAAGATCATTTGAGCCCATTCTCCAAATACGGGGCGATACATGGATGAAAGAGTTTGGATCATTTCTGAACCAGAAGGAACTAAACCAGATCTTCCAAGGATGGATGCACCGAGTAAATAAAAGGCAATCGTGCAGAATGTATATACAACCATTGAGCCCCAGGCGTCCCATTTCATAACGCGAATCCATCCCTGGGCACGCGTTAACCAGTCCGCTGAACGATCTCTTTTCCCAGTAAAAGCACCATAACCTTTCTCCGTGCACCAATAGGGGTAGACCAGAATTTCAGAAGCGCCGACACCTATAATTCCGAAGGTGGCAATAGCCGTAAGAAGAGGATTGCTTCCGTTGCTGACTTCAGGAAAAGAAAAACTCAATCCATGTATGATATCATCCATCCTAATTGCCCAGGAATCTTGGGATTGTAGGGCAATAAGATTAAGAATGGTGATTAGGGTGAAGCTAGATACCAAGATGATGCAAAATTTTTCAATCAAAGAAAATTTGCCGTTTATAAGTAAAACAATCGAAAAGCTCGTTATTATGATTGACCAAATAAGATCGTCCCGAGAGTTGGGGAGGGCAGGAAGACTTGTGAGTTTTTCTGTCGCAATCTTTTGTTTGGAAAAATCTCCCTCTGCTTTGGCTTCATTAAGTTGAATCGTTAGGGAGACTTTCTTGCCTAGAATCTCGTTTTTGGCTTCACCTGAATCAGACAAAGGAAAGGTAATAGCCAATGCTTGCCCAACTCCTCCAATGATACCGCCTTGTTGACCCAGGATTGATAGGAACATAAGAAACCAAAAGATAAGGATCCAGTTCGCCTTAATCTTTCTTCCATTCCTTTCAGATTTATAAACTGGGCCAGGGAGTTCATTGAGTGATTCCAGTGAAGACTTACCGAAGGTAATCACATGCCTCCCAAACTCTATCTGGGCAAAAACCTTAATGAAGCATCCTAAGATAATCAGCCAGAGGAAATCAAAGTGAGCTTCAGCACCAGTGCGAGTTGTCGCAATAAGCTCACCTGAACCTACGATAGAACCGGCTAGGATCAGTCCAGGTCCAAGATTTTTGAGTATCCCTAGGAATGTGCTTGGCGGGCTTTTAACTTTAGATTGATCAGAAATGATTAGGCTGTAGTTTTGAATTCAGATCTTAATTTTGGTAAATCCAACAATCAGAATGTTTCAGCTGACTTGCAACTCTCCAATTCAGGATTTGCAAAAGAAGATTGTCTTTTTGTTTTTGGCACACAGGAGAGTTCCATAAATTCTTCATTTCCATTGGATCGTCCTCTAGGTTATATAATTGCCCTTCATCCGAATCGAGGAAATGTATAAGTTTCCATTTCTTATCTCGAATCATGGTCATGAATTTTGCGTCAGTTAGCACCATATCACCCACCTGTTCGCAAAATAAATAATCACGCCCTCTCCAGGATTCATCACCTTGCAAAGCGGGGCGCATGGAAACTGCTTCCATGGATGGTGTTTCACACCCAGCTAAATCAAGAATTGTTGGACCAATGTCCATCCATTGTACAAGTTCACTGATTTTTGCACCTTCCTGAATTCCGGCACCTGATATAATCAATGGCACCCGGGTGATTTGTTCAAACATTGTCCACTTTTGGCTGTGGCCATGATCAGTCAGGCAATCACCATGATCACTCGTAAATATTATAATGGTGTTTTCATCTAATTGATTATTTTTGAGGCATTCAACAATCTTACCCACGGCATGGTCTATCATCGTGACATTGGCAAGGTAGTGTTTCCTTTGACGCAATCGGGATTCATCCGATGGCTTGAGTTGATGAACAATCGAATCATGGTCGACCTCTGAATTGTGCTGCCTAAGTGCTTTTAATGCCTGAGGTTGATCATCAAGGTCTTCTTGCGTAACCGGTTGTAAGGGGATATCGACATCCTTGTATAGTTCTAAATATTCTGGAGTGGGATCATAAGGGGGATGGGGCCCGGGAAATCCAATTTCCAGGAAAAAGGGTTTATCTTCATTGTATTCCGTCAACCAATTTACCGCTCTGTTGCCAGTGAAGAAATCAGAGTGAGAATTTTCAGGCTGATCCCAAGTAAATGCACCGAGGGCACTTTTGTAGTCTTCTCTCTGGCGATATAGCTCTCTTCTCTGCTTGTCTATGCCCTCATTTTTCATGAAGCTTTCCCATTCATCTGTGAACTCTGCTCCTTCCAGGAAACGATCTTTGTTCTCCACGACATGCCTTTCGTTGAACCCGCAGGGGGCGGTGAAGGGCCAGGTGTGCATCTTGCCGATATTTGAACAATAGTATCCAGTGTTCGAAAGTATCTCCACCCAGCTACGAGTCCAGTCATCTGCATTTTTTAAGATCCCGGTAGTATGCGGGTAGTAACCGGTAAACAAGCTAGCCCGAGCCGGTGCACAAGAAGCTGCTGTTACATGGCATTGCTCAAAGGTTGTTCCCTGATCAACTAAGTTATCTAAGTTTGGGGTTATACAGTGATTATAGCCGAGTGCACGAATGGTGTCGTATCTTTGCTGGTCGGTGATAATGAGAATTATATTCGGTCTATCTTTCATGATGACTTACATGTCAATCTAGTTAAAAAACTTACGGAAAGAGTCGATTGTTTGTTGTGCTGCCGTTAGTGGGTCAGGCCACGCAAAAGCCTCTGCTGATATATATCCTTGGTAATTTATTTTCTTCAGGCATTCGGATATCGGGCGCATGTTTGTGTGACCGTAACCGATCGGCTTACGATTACTATCAGCAAAGTGAACATGGCCCAACATATCGCTATGGTCGCTAATGCTTGAAGCAATGTCAGTCTCTTCAATGTTCATGTGAAAAAGGTCAGCCAACACCCTTACCCCATGCGTTTCCAAGTTTCTCGCGAAATCACATGCCTGACCAAAATGGTTAAATAAATTAGTCTCGTATCGATTCAGTGGTTCATAAATGAAAAAAGTACCCAATGAAGCCGAGTATTCACCCAGCTCTTCCAATGCATCTCTTAGATACTCTAAAGCTGTTTCACGCGGCAAATCATCCGTGGATGAACCTTGCATGGATCCAAGTATAGATGGAGCACTATTTTCAGCACCGAAATTAATAATTCCTTTGATGAAATCCTTAGCTTTTTTCCGTATTGATGGATCAGCGTCTGTGAGAGTTAATCCATGCAAAACCTTGCCCGCCCCAGTGCCCACCGCAGCCAAAGTAAGATTATTTTGCTGGAGGAGATCACTCAAAGGTTTTTCTGAATCAACCGAAGGTCCTGACGTGAAAAGCTCTACACCATCGAATCCTTTTTCCGCCGCGATCCGCAGGCTTGCTTCTATGTTGTCCCAGAGGACCCATGGGCCACCGCTCAGGCTAGGAACTAGAGATATAGTGATGCAAGATTTCATTCTTATGATTTTGCACAGAATAGCAGCCCGATGACGAACAGATTTTTGGTCATTCGCGACTTTAAGTTATGAAGCGAATGATCTCTTCGGCTGCAATCGAGGCTCCTGTGGTATCTGGCGGCGACTTTGATGTAGTATTTTCTATCATGATCTCACGGGCCTTGGGTATCCAATTCATCCTCTCAAAATCTTCAACTGATATTTTTGCGTGACTTAGGTTTTTGGAAGCGAAATTAATCAATGTGTTGGATTCCCTAAAGTCATTCCGATAGCAACCAAGCAATGGAGTGTCTGTCGACCAACACTCAGCCAAGGTTCCATATCCTACTTTTCCAACCACCAGATTGGATGCATTTACCAAGTCCGGGTAGTGGATATCTGATTGGAGTGGAATCGAAATAATATTCTGGTTGGTTGTAATAGACCGGGTTGCAGTTGTAGTAATAAAGATAAGGTCATTTTCCTCTTTCAGAGACTCAATTAGATTTAGCTCTTTGGTTATTCCGCCGGTTGTAAGTAGGATAACTTTAGCATCCTTCCGGATACCTAAGAGTTGCTTGATTTCGCTATGTGGTTTTCGGATACTCCTAGATATAGGCGGAGTCTCTATCGTTCTGTATTTTTTTTGGCAAAATGGAGACGCTTGAATATGCAAATCTGCATAACTGTAAGACTTTTCAAGGATTTCGTTTATACGGTTAAAGCCAAAATGAGAATCGCAATACTCTTGATATATCCAGTCCCAAGTGAAGTTTTCAATTAGAGCACTTGGAATGTCCATTTGCTTCCCAATTTCGAGACCAACAGGAGAAATGTCGGAAATTAACAAATCAAAATCATTATTTCTGACAATTTTTAAACATTCATGAAAGTCTCTATTGTTGAATTGAGTAAACTTTTCTAGCTGCTTGAGCGTCTCTTTCAAGTCGTGGATGAATGGGCTTTTTTGTACAAGACCGACATCTGTTTGAATGTTATGTAATTCGAGTTCTAGTTCAGGGAGATTATGGGAAAAAAACCAATTTGGTAAGGTTGAAAAGATTTCAAACTTACAGGATCTAAATTTTGCGATCTCGTTAAGAACTGCACAAGTTCTAGTACCATGCCCGAAACCATGGCTAGTAATGAAGGCACCAATTTTCAGGACCTTACCCAAGGGTCACTCCAAAAAGTAACTCTATGTAGAGCTCTAATTGCTCTGCTGGAACAAGTCTGCCACTGGAGCGTTCAACCAGCCTCCTGCATTGTCGATCATGTTGTCTTATATCATAACTGATAATCTTGATAAACGGATCGGTTTTCTTGCAACCATCTGTCTGTTGCAGTTTTAGTGGTAGACCATACGGTCCAAATATGCACTCCCATCCATTCCAACTTTTATTTCCGGGAGAAAAGCTACAGAGTTCAGGATAGCGTTTTGCAAAGTCAGGTATTTTTTTTGTTCTAATTCGAATTTTGGCCTCCTTAGGTAAGGAGTTGATGTAATCCAGGGGCGTCTTGAAGGCTTTTGCCCGATATTTTGCGTAAAAGGGTAGGGGATCGATCCCGACTAAGTTAAAACCGCTGTAGTTTCCATGCCTATTAAGACTCGAGAACTTTTTAGTATTATACCATGATTGAAAGTTATCGGTTAATCTCAGTCCAATCTCAAAGTGAAGGTGGGAACGGTTGAGCGGAATCCGATAGGATGCAGAATTTCCCATTTTTCCGATTTTTTGGGCAACTTTTACAGTAACGCCTTTCTTTAGAGCCGGGTCAATAGAGTCTAAGTGACCATACAGTGAGTATAAGGTTGGTGCGACAGAATCATGTTCAAGCACTACATATTTACCATAGGCACTGTGTCCCGAAATGTTATTGGCGTGCACGACGACACCCTCCATCGCGGCATAGATCGAATCTTCCGCCCGTCCCCTGGAATCTCTTTTTACAGGATATAAATCAAGGCCTTCGTGAAACTTGTAACCATTGTTTCTAACGCAACCAAATGCCCCTGATGAGAAAGCCTTATCTGGACCTGTCTTTTGAAGGAACGCCGAATATCCCATGCCCTGGGCAAATGCAGGATTCGGGGTGGGCCATGATAATTGGAAGTTTGGGTTTACCTCTCCGCGTGAAAAAGAGGGCAAGAAAAGAATGACAATGAACTGAATCGATAAAAGTAGTCGAT
>JBMYOA010000009.1:0-23161 GCA_049598825.1 Opitutales bacterium
GATGCCAGGAACATAAAGCAAGAAGTTTTGGATCGTGGCCGTTCTGCCGCGATGAAGGTCGAGCTACTGAATGACGAATTAGCAAATGCACGCAACCGAATGCAGTCTCTCGAAAAAGCATTAATCGGAGCGAGGGAAGCAATTCGTGTTTTGAGAAGTGGCGGTAATTCTTCGAACACAGTACAGGTTTCGATGCCTCAAAATAATTCTGTTTCCACACCCTTTAGCCCAGTATCTGGACCTCCAATAAATCGAAATCAGTTCGCTGAACGCCCCGTGAGTCCTTTGAGTCGTTTTGGGCAACCTCAAGCTCCAGTGACCTTACCGAACTCATCATCTTCCTCCTCCGCTGTACGGAGTATCCCGGAAGGTGATGCATCTTTTTCTATGAAAGTTGAGGTGCAGTTCCTTAACAATCGAAACCGCCCAGCTGGCTTTACAGAGTTTTTTCTTGTCGGTAGGGATTTAGATCAAGTTCTTGCTGAAGCACGAATAAGATTACCAGCTAATGAGGGTATTGGATCCTATGCAGAGTACTGGGCACGCTCAGTTCAGAGAGGCTATCGTTTCCCTGGTGCTGCTGCATCAATCAGGAATGCGTTGGCAAATGAAAGCGTCCTAAGAATCAAAACTAATTCTTTGGGTGAAGCTAATATTGAAAATGTCAAAGCAGGAAGATACTTCCTTGTTGGAGCTTCTACCCTTGGACAGGTTGGTGTTGTTTGGTCTAAACCAATAGACCTTTCAAACGGGGTTAATGATGTAAGCCTGAGTCTTCGAGATGCAGCTTGGGCTGAATAATATTACTAGTCCTTAAACTGCCTAAGAATTCTAAGATACCTTACGGAATCTAAATCACCTAATTCTTTTGCCTGATCAAAATGTTTGGTTGCTTCCTTGTAATCAATCTTTACGCCTTGTCCTAAAAAAAAGAGAATCCCTAAATGCCTCATTGCAACGGGATTGTTTTGGGCTGCTGATTTATCAAAGTAGAATTTAGCATCCACAAATTTACCAATTTTATAATTTTGGAGGCCTAAATTAAGTAATGACTTAGCCTCGTCTTCTGGTTCGTCAAAGATCTTAGGGTCTATTAAATCTTCTTCGTCGAAGGAGATAGGTTCCTCAAAATTTTTAGCTACTTTATCAACGGTTGAAGACTGATTTTTGTCGTTTAAATCTGTGGAAATGGATTTTGTAATATTTTCCTGAAAACTGGTTTGAGTGGTTGGTACTTGATAAGATGCAGGTGCAAGTTCTGATCTAGCCAGTAAGTTCTCATACCTGCGTAATTGTAGGGCTGCATCGGCTGAGCCTTTCTGTGAGGCTCTTCTAAGCCATTGTACAGCTAAGGCAAGGTTCTTGTTGATACCGTCACCCTGTGCGAGTTTCATCCCCAAAACGAGTTGTGCCATAGCTAGTTCTCGACTAGCTGCCGCGTGAATCCATCTCATCGCTATTTCATCATTCATGGGAAGTCCATCACCTACTGAATATGCCATACCGAGATAAAACATACCAAGGGGAGATTTTGATTTCGCGGCTTTAGAGCACCATTTGATAGCCAATGAAGAATTCTTCGGCGTTCCAATTCCTGTAAAATAAATCATTCCCAGGGTTGCCTGGGCACTTGCAAAACCTCCCGCAGCAGACTCTTCAAGATGTCTGAGTGCTTTGGGGATGTTAGCCGGCGGATTGTCAATTTCCATCATTCCCAAACAGAAGAGGGCAAGTGCATCATCTTTGTTACCTAGTTTCCTAAGATTTGTATGAAGGTAAGCCTCATCGTATAGAAAACGACCTTTCGGTACATTACCTCTCTCGAGCTCAAGTGCGGCAAGTGTGGCTAAACCGAGAGCCCCCTTTTTTTCCGATGCCATTTTGGCCCACCTTTCTGCCTCTTCCAAATCCACAGATAACCCGTATTCTCCGTGTTTATGAAATAGGGCAAGAACTCCTTGATAATAGGCATCTCCGTTAAATGCCTTTTCCTGAATGGTTGCCAATGTCTCCTTAAGTGGATTTGCCCCAAGGGCTAAGGTACACAAAAAAGGGCTTAACCAAAATAAAAGGAACAGGACTTTTCCGGACTTGTTTTTTTTGAGCATAAACTTGGGCAAAGGGTTTTAGAAGAAAATACCTTATACTCTAATTGAAACCATCCTAAGCAAGTTTAATTTTAATTCGATTCGAAAATGTTTTTTATTATTTTCTTCTGAATGTTTAGGATTTGTTCGAAATGTGATTTTGAGTGGCACAGCACAGATGGAGATGCATGCCCTGCATGTGGAGGAGAAAAAAAAGAGTTACGAAAAACTTCGTCGAACCTAAACTCAACAGGAAAACCGATGAATGGTATTTTTTTCAATAACCAAAAGGCTTGGGTACAAGCTTTGGCCATTATCAGTATGGTTTGTCTCCTGGTCCTATGGCTTAGTTCTGGTTAGTCCCAGGGATTTCTAGTTATTTGAATGGTCGGATGAATTATCCGCAGTGGGAAGGAAAGGGGACTCAAAAGCCTCCGTGAAATTATAGCCTCCATCAAAATCCTCTAAAGAGTCATTGTCGGTTCTTCCCAATATGCCAAATTCCACCAGATTAAATACGATATTTCCAAAATCTCTGCACTGTCTTATATTCCAATGGTTCATCAAAGTAAGTGTCATGGGACCAAATCGGTCCAGAGCAAAGGAGCGTATGCCTTCAAGTAATTCTTCTCCAGACACATGACCTTTGTTCTTTCTCGAATTTTTATCCAGCGACTTTAAAGTATGATCGAGTGCTTCTCGTATAAAAAAATAAGCCCCTTTTGCATACCTACCGTCTTTTTGGTGGATTTCTTTTACTACTTCGGGAAAGTTCTTGTCGCTCATATGGGGTTAAGATAAACGATATTAGAATCTATTTTAATTTCCCGATCAAACCTCAAATGTAATGAAAGTTAATTATTCAATGGCAAAAGGACGGGCATCCCCGCATTGCATAACTTGGGTTTATCGAAAAAAAAGGCACCGTAAGTACTTTCGAAGCAGATTAGATGCTTTACGGTTTCGCAATGACAAGGAGCAGGAGTTGGGGATCGTTCAAAGGACGGGTATCGAAAATGAACTCCTCTTTTGGTTGTTGGGTGAGATTAACGATAAATTAAATACAATGGAGGAAAAGATTGGTCGTCTAGAAACTTCCATCCTTAATCAGGAAGAATCTTTAAAGGAAATTAAAAAGCCACCTGCCCCCAAAATTTTACGCATTTCAGAGGCTGCAAAGGTTTTGAGAGTTTCAAGCCGCAAACTTTATTATCTTTTGGATAAGGGAGTATTCAAGAGATACAAGCTTCCTCATACCCGCACTACCTTTATTAAATTGAATGAGGTGGAAAAAGCCCTTGGTACTGAAAATGTGGAAGATTTACTTCGTTAAATTTAGTTTTGCCAACTATTATCACTAGCTTATAACAAAATCTCATGAGTAAATTTCCAAGTGGAGTAATAACAGGTGATGGCGTACAAGCCATTTTTAATGATGCACAAGAACATGAATACGCTTTGCCTGCGGTAAATGTTGTTGGAACAAACTCCGTTAATGCGGTTCTGGAGACGGCAGCAGCAGTTAATTCTCCTGTGATGGTTCAGTTTTCTAATGGGGGCGGATCCTTCTTTGCTGGGAAATCTCTCGATAATACAGACCAGAGATCGGCAATAGCCGGCTCAGTGTCCGGTGCGATGCATGTGCATCAAATGGCAGAGGCTTATGGTGTACCCGTAATTCTTCACACCGATCATGCTGCAAGAAAACTTCTTCCCTGGGTCGATGGGATGTTGGATGCGGGCGAGAAGTTTTACGAACGCGAAGGCAAGTCACTTTATAGTTCGCATATGCTCGATTTATCAGAGGAGCCCATTGATGATAATTTATCAACCTGCAAAGAATACTTTGCGAGAATGAACAACATCGGCATGACCATCGAAATTGAGTTGGGTGTAACAGGAGGTGAGGAAGATGGTGTCGATAATACTGATATCGATAGCTCCAGGCTTTACACGCAACCCGAGGAGGTAAATCAAGCCTACGAAACTTTAATTGAGGTGAGTCCTCGATTTACGGTTGCTGCGGCTTTTGGGAATGTTCACGGAGTGTACAAACCGGGCAATGTTGAGCTAACTCCCAAAATTCTGCTTAATTCTCAGGAATTCCTTATCAATAAACACGGATTGGGAGAAAAACCAGTGCATTTCGTATTCCATGGAGGGTCAGGCTCATCAAGAGAGCAAATAAGGGAAGCTATCGGGTATGGTGTTGTGAAAATGAATTTAGATACTGACATGCAGTGGGCTTACTGGGACGGCGTACACGATTTTTATAAAGAAAATAAAGATTATTTACAGGCCCAGTTAGGGAATCCTGATGGCGACGATAAACCGAATAAAAAATTCTATGACCCAAGGGCTTGGTTACGTTCAGGGGAAGTTGCTTTTGTTGATCGATTGAAAAGATCTTTTGACGACTTAAACTGTATTAATCGCAACGCCTAAACACATAAGCCCTCGCACCTGAGGCTATTTCAAATTTTTCTTTCAAATACTTATTTACTTTATTATGCGTTTAAGTAAGTTGAACTAAATGGATAACGAAGAAAATTTACCGAAAAGAATCGTACGCACTATCACTCTAACGAATGATGACCTAATGCTGTTGGATGGCATTGAAAGGACCATGTCGCGCACTGGGCAAAGAATTAAAACTGACTCAAAGCTTATCCGGGCGGCAATTCAAATTGCATCCAAATCATTGAATAATGAGAATTATGATTTGATGGAAATCGCCGAGAAGGTAGTTCGTGAAGATGGAAGGACTCTTAGTAAGCTTCTAGAGAAATCTAAAAAGCAAGAATAGAACTAGTTTTCCATATATTCTATTAGCTCACTGAACTGGTGAGTGCTGAGCACCACTTTACCTTCCCCATTTCTTATTTGATAATTTTCTAAGTCCTTTTCGGTACTGAAGAAACATGGTCGTGATGGAAATTTTGAAATATTTTCACATGAAAGTTGTGATTGCGGTATCATAATTGTAAGTAATCCAGTAGCATCCTCGCAGATAGCAGAAAGAGCATTAGCTATCCCGTCTGGGGCTTTCTTTACCAAAGAGGCATAACCTCCAAGGTTTTCCTCGAATTCAACTCTCCATTTTCTGTCACGGCTTAGATGATGAAGGGTGCCAAAAATTTTCAACAATGTTGAATTACCTGATGGGGTTGAATTATCATACCAAATCTTTTTTCGACAGGGGAGGGGAGTTCGGTAGTTATTCTCGGTAAAGAAGAAACCAGGCATTTCAGGGTCTTTAAATTTTTGAATAACTTCTTCCGTCAACTTTAGGGCTTTTTCGAAATAATGATTCGGGTTCTTACTATTTGCGAGGGGTGCAACGCTGTGCAGATCAAGCATTGCCTGAATCCAAAAACAATAATCATCAAGGTTACCCACTGATTCAAAGCTGGTTTCCGGGTAAAAACAACTGCTGACACTTAAATCGTTATTTTGGAATACCCGAGATATCCATTCCTCAAGCTTGATTGCATCATCTAGAAGAGTTGTGTCATTTAAGGCAAGAGATGCATGTGTAAATGCAGAGACCAATAGGGCGTTATGAGCCAGCAGTCTCTTTTCATCGCTAATACAAGGAGTTCTATCTTCTCTACTCTTACTGAGAATCTCAATCCATTTACGCTGTTGTAAGATGGAGATTTTCTCATTTTCAACTAACCGGGGGAGCTTCCTCTGATGAGCATTGGACAATAGCGGAAGAATCGAGAAGAATTTATGTCCATCATCCACACCCAAAGCCTTGATCATATCATCCTGTTCCCATTCATATAAAGCTCCTTCGATTCCACCAGACTCGGCTGACAAAGAGGAAGAATACCCTCCGTCTGGTGAACCCATTTCTCGATTGAGCCAAGTAATAATTCCCCGGATGGTTGAATGGTGTTTGTCGTCTTTTAGAGCTCGCTGCGCTTTAGAAAAAGTCGAAAGAAGCAAGGCGTTATCAGAAAGCATTTTTTCATAATGGGGTTGAACCCATTTTTCATCAGTACAATATCGAAAAAATCCTCCGCCCACATGATCGTAAATGCCACTTTCTGCAAGCGTACCTAAAGTCTTTGATATACAATGGTTAACAGATCTTAATTTTTCAGGTCTGGTACGCAGGTACTGAGTTTCCTGCATGGAAAGCAGGAAGTCTATCTTCATCGGTGATGGGAATTTGGGTGCAGGGGTAAAACCACCGTTTGTATCATCATGTAATTCGCAAAGCTTATCTGCAGCTTGTGCTAGGAGAATATTATTCCAGTCTTTTGCTGAAGAGCAATCCGCATGATTTGCGTGACAAAGATTTGCAATCACACTTTCCGCGTTTTCAATTAACTCATCTTTTGCCGTACGGTAATGCTCTGAAATCCGGATGAGAACTTGTGACCATGGGGCTAGGCCATTGCCGAGGTCTTCTTTAGGGAAATAAGTACCTCCCCAGAATGGACGCCCATCAGGGAGGCAAAATGCGTGTAGTGGCCATCCCGCAGATTGATCAAACATTCTTACGGCTTCCATGTAAATATGATCAATTTCGGGCATCTCTTCCCGATCAACCAATATATTCACAAAGTGTCTGTTCATTAGAGAGGCAATATAATCGTCTTCAAAGCAATTTCTGGACATTTCCTGGCACCAGTGACATGACGCGTACCCGATAGAAAGAAGAATCGGTTTATCTTCTATCTTCGCCTTATGGAAAGTTTCTTCTGACCAGGGTAACCAGTCGACCGCTTGGTTTGCGTGCTGCTTTAGATAGGGACTTAGTTGTTGTGACAAAGAAGAAGGCATCGAACACATTCTTTAAAGTTTAATCATTTACCCAAGCTCAAAGCGAATGTGAGTATTTTCACATTGTGCCCAATGTATTCTATGCTTACGCAGGAAAGATGAGCAAAATCCGTATATTGGCAGATCGCGTCGCCAATCAAATTGCTGCCGGAGAAGTGGTTGAGCGCCCTGCCTCTGTGGTGAAGGAGTTGCTCGAAAATAGTGTGGATGCTGATGCTACTAAAATAGAAGTCGAATTTCGTAATGGAGGTAAGTCTTATATTCGTGTGGAGGACAATGGTATTGGTATGTCCCAGGACCAGGCTTTGTTGAGCTTAGAACGGCATGCCACAAGTAAGATTCGCGAAGCAAGTGATTTAAATCATGTGAGGTCATTTGGATTTAGAGGGGAGGCTTTACCATCGATTGCAAGTGTAAGTCGTTTTTCTCTCAGGACCCGTTGCAAAAAGGAAAAAGAGGGGAGCGAGATTTTAGTAAATGGAGGGAAGATGGTGCATGTTAAAGAGTGTGGTATGCCTCCGGGGACGAGGATTGAAGTGTCACATCTATTCAACTCTGTTCCCGGGAGAAGAAAATTTCTAAAAACCGAGGTTACTGAATCCACACACCTCATGCATCTTGCGAAATTGTATGCCTTGGCTCACCCCCATATTCATTTTACGCTTTTGGAAGGAGGAAGAACTATTTTCCAGTCTCCTGCCTGTGATGATTTAAGTGAGAGAGTGTGCGAGATTTTTGGAAAAGGTTTTGCTGAAAGTCTGAGTGATATCAGTGCAGAAGGAAATGGGCTTTCGCTGAGTGGTCTAGTCGGGATGCCTGGGCAAAGCCGACCCACCCGTAAGGAAATGATCTTTTTTGTCAATCAGCGCCCGGTTGATAGTAAAACTCTTACCTACGCTACATTAGAAGCCTTTCACACTTTTATACCTAAGGGAAGATTTCCCCCGGCCATTCTTTTTCTCGAAATCGATCCTGCAAGTGTGGATGTGAATGTACATCCATCTAAAAAAGAAATACGCTTTCGTGAAGATCCAAAAGTAAGAAACTTTCTACTATCTACATTATTGGGTAGAAACCGTGCATTTAATCTGGGTACAGCGACCAAGCTGGAGGAGATAAAATTGGAGGTCGATAACGAATCATCGAAAATGGTACCTCAAATTGACCCCAAAGCACTTGAAATGTATGCGATAGAGAAACCCTCGATTTCTCCATCTATTGATTCTGGGAAGAATGATTGTGACACAAACGCCAAAATCTTAAGTAACCAATTAACACAAAAGAGTGAAAATGAAAGAGACTTTAATCGGGGTGAATTAATTCCTGAGCAGTTTGTGAGTCCTCGAGGTGAGGGTTTAGCAAGTTGGCGACTGATTGATAGTTTAAAAGGAGGCTTAGGGCTTTTTTCAACAACCGAAGGATTGGTTGTGATGCATGGAAGGGCAGCTTACGAAAGGGTAAGGTTTGAGGAATTAGAGGATTGCTTGGAGGGAAAAGTGAAATATGAGAGCCAAAGCCTTTTGCTTCCTGAAAACCTGGAACTAGACTCTGTTGATTCCAATCGACTTAATCAAGATTCCAAAGAGTTGAAACGACTAGGATTTGAAATTGAGGAATTTGGGCGGAATTTCTTTCGCATTAACGGCTGTCCTCATTGGTTGAGTCCTGAAAGAAGTCTTTCTTTTATCAAAGACTTTTTGGAGCTTTCTCGAGAACAAGGCTCAAGTGTAAAAACTCTCGATATAGTGAAGGAGGCCATGATCCGAGAATCCAGTTTTAAATCCGGGGATGGAGGAGGGTTCTCAGATCAAGAGATGATGTTGTTGGCTAAAGAATTATTGCAATGTAAAAATCCCTACACATGTCCCAAAGGTAGACCTACTTTTTTTGAAATACCAATCCGTGATTTTGAAAAAAGATTTCAGAGGAAGATTTAATTAGGCACTTAGTAAAAAAATGCTTTCCCTTGTACTGATTTTCATAGAAGAGTTTATGTATGAATTCTTTTTTACAAAAATCTTCTTCTCCGCTGTTGTTCATTCTGATTGGTTTTCTTTTTTTTCAGACATCCTGTGTGGTGTCTGATTATGGAAGAAAAACCAAAGACGCGATTGTTCGAGGTTCGTCTTATGTTGGCGAAAAAAGTAAGTCAGCCTATCGGGCAACTAAGGAGAAATTAGGGATCACTGATTCAAAACCCGCGAAACCAAAACCAATGTCTGTAGCAAAGTCAAAATTTGGAGAAATGCCTGATGGTGTCGTCGTCAGTAAGTACACTTTGAGTAATGCAAATGGAATGAGGGTCGGCATTCTTGACTACGGTGGCACAGTTAAAGAGATTTTTGCTCCTGACCGTAACGGCGATTTTGCAAATGTATCCCTGGGGTTTGATAACCTGAATGATTATCGAGAAAAGAGTCCATATTTTGGATGTATTACAGGCAGGTATGCCAACCGTATTGCAGGGGGGAAGTTTTCGCTTGATGGTAAGGAGTATCAATTAGCCACAAATAACGGACCCAATCATTTACATGGCGGAGATCGTGGTTTTGATAAATATGTATGGAATACCCGTGTCTTGGAAACTGGCACTGGGGTTGAATTTACCAGGACTAGTCCTGATGGGGAGGAAGGCTATCCAGGCAACCTGAAGTGTAAAGTCAGGTACATCTTAACTGACGAAAATGAGTTGATCGTTGAATATGAGGCTAGGACTGATAAAGCCACCGTCATCAACCTGACGAATCATACCTATTTCAATTTGGCAGGTGAAGGTTCCGAAACTATTTTAGAGCATGAATTACGCTTACCCGGGGATAAATTTGTGTCCACGGATAAAACTAATATCCCGACTCAAATCGCTCCTGTGCAAGGAACACCTTTGGATTTTCGAAGTTTTACAAAAATAGGAAAACGAATCGGATCATCCCATGAACAAATTGAATTTGGTAAAGGTTATGACCATACATGGCTGGTCTCCGGAAATAAGAATAAAGAAGGCTTGAACCATGCAGCCACATTGAGAGACCCTAGTACGGGCAGAGTACTTGAAATTCATACGGATCAGCCGGGTATTCAATTCTATTCAGGGAATTACCTCGATGGGACCATCACTGGTCATGGAGGGAAACCTTATCCTTTACGTTCCGGTCTTTGTTTAGAAACTCAGGTTTTCCCTGACAGTCCCAACCATCAGGGCGAAGAAGGGTGGCAGTCTTGCGTCCTCCGTCCGAATGAGGTTTATACCCATAAAACTGTTCATCGATTTTATGCTGAATAGCTTGTAGCTAAAATTTGCACATCTAATCCCTCCCATAAAATTTGGCATGCCTATTGCCATTAATGATATATGAATAAAAATAATACTGTAACCGGTTCGGTAGCTGCTGAATCTGCTCCTCAATCTGGAGATAGCTTAAAAGATAGTATTAAAAGACATTTGCGCCTTACTTTGGCTCGTCACCTGAAGAATGCATCCAAGAGAGAAATCTGGATGGCCACTTGTTATGCAGTCAGAGATCAAGTTGTTGACCGCTTTATTAACACACAATCCAAACACAGTGAAGCCAAGACACGGCGAGTTTATTACCTAAGTTTGGAATACCTAATGGGGAGGTTGCTAAACTCTAATTTATGTAATGCCGGTGTTTTAGAGGAAGCTAAGGTTGCACTCGATGAACTTGGCTATGATTTAGATGAATTGCTGGAAGAAGAGCATGATATGGGCCTCGGAAATGGGGGACTGGGACGTCTTGCTGCCTGTTTCTTGGATTCGATGGCCACAATGGACTTACCCGCAATAGGCTATGGAATTCATTATCAGTTTGGTCTATTCCGGCAGAGCTTTGAGAAAGGGAGGCAAGTGGAGAAACCCGATGATTGGTTGCGGGAAGGTAATCCTTGGGAAATTGCACGCCCTCAGTATTCACAAAAAGTTAAGTTGTATGGTCATGTTGAGCATGGTTACGATAATTTAGGTAATTACCGCCCGCAATGGGCCAGCTATAAAGAGGTTGAAGGAATACCCTATGATTTAGCCGTTGTTGGTTATGAGACGGATACCGTTAATTTCCTGAGATTGTGGGAGTCTAAGTCTTCGCAGGAGCTCGACTTACAAGTTTTTAATCAGGGTGGATATGTGGAAGCAGTGAGAGAGAAAGCCATGGGAGAAACCATCTCCAAGGTATTGTATCCGAATGACGAAACCGAGAGCGGAAAGGAACTTAGGCTGGTTCAACAGTACTTTTTTGTAAGCTGTTCACTGCAGGATTTACTTCGGAGATTCCAGCGTGAACACCAGGACTGGAATGACTTTCCTAAGAAAGTTGTGATCCAGTTGAACGATACCCATCCTGCGGTAGCGGTTTTAGAATTGTTAAGATTTTTCCTGGATGAAGAAGGCATGGCGTGGGAAGAGGCATGGATTCTGGTTCGCAATTCCTTTGCCTACACCAACCATACTCTTCTTCCCGAAGCTTTGGAGACCTGGGGAGAAGGCCTATTTGGAAAAGTTCTACCGCGACACCTGCAACTCGTTCAGGAAATTAATCGCCGTTTTCAGGAAGAAATTCGTGCACGATTTCCTGGAGACGAAGAGCGGGTGCAACGCATGTCAATTGTTGCGGATGGCCAAGTCCGGATGGCTTATCTTTCGGTGGTGGCCAGCCGTTCGGTTAACGGAGTGGCAGCCCTGCATACCCAATTGCTCAAACAAAGGTTAATGAGTGATTTTGCTGAAATTTATCCTGACCGTTTTAATAATAAAACCAATGGAATTACCCCGCGAAGATGGCTTTTGGGATGCAATCCTGAATTAGCCAAATTAATTAATGAGGTGGTTGAGCCTGGCTGGATGACAGACCTTTCGAAATTAAGAGGATTGGAGAAAGTCTCCGAGGATTCTTCTTTTCAAGAAAGATTCATGTCGATCAAGCTTCAAAATAAGCAGTTATTGGCAGACATCATAAACCAGAAGTTTGGTTTAGAAGTAGATTCGGGAGCCATTTTTGATTCACAGATCAAGCGTCTTCATGAATACAAAAGGCAGCACCTAAACCTTCTTCATATCTTGACTCTGTACAGAAGACTTCTCAATGACCCCGAACTGAAAATCAATAAACGAGTCTTTGTCTTCGGAGCAAAAGCTGCACCTGGTTATCATTTGGCGAAGGTCATCATACATGCGATCAATCTCGTGGCGAAAAGGATAAATCAAGATGATAGGATTAGGGATTTACTGAAAGTCTTTTTTTGGCCGAATTATGGTGTTTCTGCAGCTGAAAAAATTATTCCTGCCACTGACTTGTCCGAACAAATTTCAACCGCTGGCAAGGAAGCCTCAGGCACCGGGAATATGAAATTTGCCCTTAATGGGGCTCTCACTGTAGGTACTCTGGACGGGGCTAATGTAGAGATCAAAGAAGAGGTTGGAGACGAAAATATCTTTATTTTTGGAAAGACAGTTGATGGGATTCAAGATCTGCGAGATCAAGGCTATAATCCGCAATCGTATTATGAGAAGGATGAGGAACTTAAGGCAGTTGTCGATTGGTTGGCTTCCGATTATTTTTCTCCGGAAGATGGACCTGTCCTCGAAGATTTATCCAAAAGTCTTCTCGAGTGGGGTGATCCGTATTTTGTCATGGCTGATTATCGAGACTATGTGGAGACCCAGGAAAAAATTGACTTAGCTTATTCTGATAAATCCAAATGGGCAGAAATGGCAATTTGTAATGTCGCTGGCTCTGGTAAATTCTCATCGGATCGTACCATCTCTCAATACGCGGAAGAAATTTGGCACCTAAAGCCTGTTAAATAAAGCTGATGCGTCAGTACTTCCTGAAGTGTTGGGTCGTTATTTGTCTCTTGATTGCACCCCTTTGTTTGTCGGGAAAAACAAGTCTACCATTTTTACCTGGGGAAAAATTAGAATATTCCCTCAAGTGGGGTTTCATTCCAGTAGGTTTTGCAACTATGGAAGTCAGCCCGCGTAAGGATGGTGATGAGGAACCTTGGCAAATTCGCTTTTCAGTAAGAACCAATAATTTTGCCGATAAGTTTTACAAAGTGAGAACAAACATAACCAGTTTAGTTGATGCGAATTTTACCCGGTCATTACAATACATAAAGTCACAACAAGAGGGTAAAACTAAGAAAGAGATTGTGGTGCAATTTGATTATGATGACGAAAAAGTAGTTTTCACAGAGAATAAACAGACTCCCCGGTTGTTACCCCTGAAAAGAAATGTTTATGATCCATTATCTATTGCATTTGCGTTTCGTTTTCATCCAAGCACGCCACAAGAAAAGAAAACATTTCCGACTTGTGATGGGAAAAAATTTCTCGATGTAAGATTAAATGTTGGTAAGAAATCAAAAGTTGATGTTCCTTACGGGAGCTTTTGGGCTAACGATGTGGTTCCTGATATGAAGAACTTGAGCGGAGTCTTTAAAAAAAGTCCTAAAGGTATCCTGAGGGTTTGGTATTCTGCGGATAATCGCAGGATTCCTGTAAAAATAAGCAGTAAAGTTGTTGTCGGTAGTTTTACTGCCCAGTTGCTGAAGGCAAGAGGGCTACAGAAAAAGGATAATTAATCCACTTCCGGTGGCTTATTTTTCATAAGTTCAACAAATGATCTAAGTGCGGGAGTCAACAATCTGTTCTTTTTATGAATGATAGCAAGGGGACGGTTGTGCATACCACCTTCAAGTTTGTAGGTGACCAATTGTTTTCTCTCGGATTCAGTAACCACTGTGCTTGCCGGTAAGATGGCAATTCCAGCATTGATTTCAATTGCCCGTTTAACGGTTTCCACATTATCGAATTCCATGGCAATCGTAACTTGGATTCCAGCACGGTTGAGAATTTCGTCTGTAGCTTTTCGGGTGGGAATATCTTTCTCGAAAGCAATGAAGTCCATGCCTCCAAGGTCATCAATTGCGATCGCTCTTTTTTTCGTAAGTTTATGTTCAGGACTCATCGCTATGATCAATTCATCATTAGCGAAAGGAATGACAGAAAGCTCTTTATGGGGGGTTGGGAATGCGACCAATCCAAGGTCAGCTGTACCATGGAGAACATCTTCATAAACTAAATTGGCTCTTCTATATTCGACCCGTGCATTGACTGAAGGAAATTGTTTGATGAATATTTTTAGATAGGGCGGGAGTTCATGTAGACCAATACTGTTAACCGTAGAAATCTGAATTGTACCGCTTACTATGTTGCTCATCTCCTGGATTTCACAATTTAGTTTTTCGTACAGACCAAGTATGTCTTTGTAAGTACTGTAAAGGACTGTTCCTTGCGGTGTTAATCTGAATTTCTTTTGGTTGCGGTCAATAATCAGCATATCATAATGCGACTCCATTGCTTTCAATTGCTGACTGACTGCAGATTGTGTAACTTCATTAAGCCGTGCCGCCTTTGAAAAACTTTTTGTCTCGACCAAATCACAAAAGGTTTTGAAATTTTGAATATGCATAATTCATGTCTATTAATTGAACTTATTATATGCAAATTTTATATTCGAAAAACTTATGATCAGTGAAAAAGAATTTTCTAGAAATTTATCAACAGTCAAAGAGCAGATAGAGAAAGCTTGTGATAAATACGGTCGATCTGCCGAAGATGTTACTCTCCTGCCTGTCACTAAAAATTGGCCTGTTGATGCAGTCAAAATTTGTGAAGTTAATGGAATCAATAGAGTCGGGGAAAATCGCGTTCAGGAAGCCCTGCAGAAAATGGAAAGCACCCCGGGGACTGGATTTGATTTGATTGGTCACCTGCAGAGCAATAAGGCCAAGATGGTAGTTGGGAAGTTCTCATGCATTCAAAGCGTCGATTCCTTTAAAATCCTTGATAAATTGGCCAAGATCGCAAACGAGTTGAATGTTAAACAACCAATTTTGTTACAGGTGAACGCTGGGAAAGATCCGGCTAAGTTTGGGATTTCGATCGAAGAAGTCCCAGAGGTATTGGAAAAAGCCTTGAATTTATCTTCCCTGCGAGTCGATGGATTTATGACAATTGCTCCATATGCCCCTGACAATAATAAGGTGGCCAGAGATTGTTTTGCCAGTCTACGTCAACTCAGAGAGAGAATGTCGGAAATTTACAATGAGAATTTTCAGGAGTTATCTATGGGCATGTCGGGTGATCTCAATGAAGCGATTGCAGAGGGTAGTACAATGATTCGGGTTGGTTCAGCTTTATTTGGCCTGCGCGAAAAGAACCAGTAGGGTTTTTTGAGTAATGCTTGATCAAAGAGAAAGTTGATGCAAACTTGATGGATAAACCGATGACATCAATGGATCATAAATCTTCATGGCCTTCCGAGGAAGCAATATGTAGCTTATTGGACGATGAGTCTCCGATTGTGCGTGATTCCATAGTTAGATTATTCAGGGAATTTCCTGAAGAGGGTCGATTGTTTCTAAAAAAAATCACCCATGAATCCAATGGTATAGTCGCAAAGAACGCTAAGGAGTTGCAGCACAAATTAGGTTGGACTGATGGTAAGGAGGATTTTTTGAATTTCATTCGTTCCCGAAGATATGAGCTAGAGACAGGGTGGTATTTGTTGGACAGAACAATGTATCCTACCGTTGATTCAGTTCATTCTAGTTTACAGCTTGATAAGCTCGCAGATCGGGTTCGGGAATTAGTTGCAAAACCAATGGACCCAAGACAGATGTGTTTAGTCATTAATCGGGTTCTCTTCCATGAATTCGGATACAGGGGAGCTGGTAAGAACTTCGAAGACCCAGAAAATAGTTTTTTGCATTGTGTATTGGAGCAAAAAAGAGGGCTGCCCATTACCTTGTCTCTAATTTACCTACTTGTCGCGAGAAGGGTAGGTTTTGAACTCGAACCAATAGGATTGCCGGGAAGGTTTATGGTTGGGTGCTTTGCTGGAGACATTCCTTTTTATATTGATGTGTGGGCAGGGGGGAAGATGATTGATTTGGAAGAAATGGGTTCATACTTAGGCATTTCAATGGAGGAGTCTTCAGGGAGTATACTTCTACCCGTTACCGTATCCGAAATGCTAACTCGGGGCTGTCGAAATTTAGTGCACCATTTTTCATTAAAGGGGAAAAAAGAAGAAGCACAGATGTTCAACTCCTTTGTCATGGAGTTTGATAAAATACGTGGTCTCGAAACAAATGCGTGAGATTCCATTTTCGCTTAATGAGCATCCCAGTTTTTCTTTACCCGAAGTTGGATTAGCGGTACTAGGACATCCCATTTCCCACTCAATTAGTCCAATTCTTCACAATGCGGCTCTTGGGGTGCTGTCTCAAGAAGAGCCGACTTTTTCCAATTGGATGTATGAAAGATTAGATGTGCAACCCAAAGATCTTAGCAAAGCTTTGGATCAATTAGCACAGGCTGGTTTTATTGGACTTAATCTTACCATTCCTCACAAAGTAGAAGTCCTTGATTTTCTAGGAGATTTAGATCACGAAGCCTCAGTAATGGGTGCAGTCAATACACTGATTTGGCGGGAGGATCATTGGGTCGGGTATAACACGGATGGTTACGGACTAGAAATGGCCCTGGAGAAAGTTTTGAAATGTAACTTTCAAAACGCAAAGGTTCTTATTTTGGGAGCTGGTGGGGCAGCCAGGGCTGCCGCCGCACAAGCCATTCTTTCGGATGCACTTTTGGTTCACATCCATAATCGTTCTCCCCATAATTTAAATAATTTGTTAAATTTGCTGCACCGTGAGTTTGATTCTGAAAGAGTGGTGGGGAGTACTTCCGAAAGCTTCAGAGAAGAAGATTTTTTGGGGGAAGATTGGATTGTGATCAATGCAACTTCCGTGGGACTAAAGCCGGGTGACCCTTCGCCATTATTTTTACCATGTGCTGGCTTTGGTGGGAACAGCGTATTTTATGACATGATATATAACCCACCTCGGACCCCTTTTCTTTCGGAGGCGGATGCCGATGGTTTCAAGAATGCCAACGGGCTGTCCATGCTAGTTTATCAAGCGGCAAAAGCGTTAGCAATTTGGACTGGCAGGGAAATATCTGCAGAAGCCATGTTCGAAGCAGCAAATTCTCATTTTGGTGATTGAGCTTAATTGGGACATTTTTGAGGATCCTGTAATTATTTTAATTTCGGGACTTGTCCTGGGTGCAATTGTCGGCAGTTTTTTGAATGTCTGTATTTCCCGAATACCCGAGGGGAAATCTATTGTGCTCCCATCCTCCTCTTGCCCTAAGTGCGGCACCCCGGTCAGTTGGTTTTATAACATACCGATTTTTTCATGGTTGGCATTAAAAGGTAAGGCAAAATGCTGTGACTATAAACTGCCTATTAGGTACCTCTTGGTGGAACTTTTTACGGCGCTGCTTTTTGGTTTTATTTTCATGAAGTCCGGTTACACGACCGATCTGCCTTTTTTGATTACTGCAGTGTTTTTTGTTTCTGTGGTGATTATCGTTATTGGCATTGATTTTGAAACAATGACCATCCCTGATCGTTTCAGTATTGGTGGTGCTCTGGTTGGTCTTGCTTTATCCTTTTGTTTCCCATCTCTGCATGGTCTTTCCGAGGAACCCATCATGATTGAAAGAATGTCTTCGGCTTTCACTTCCCTTACAGGCCTTCTTATTTCCTCGGCTACCCTTTATTGGATCGGAGCTGTTGCCGAAAGGCTCATGAATAAAGAGGCACTCGGGCAGGGTGATGTGAAATTATTAGGCTTTGTCGGTGCGTTCTGTGGCTGGCAGGGAGGTTTGTTTGTTATTTTTGGAGGAGCACTACTGGGCACCGTAGTCCTGTTTCCAATAATGATCATATCTAAATTTTTGAAGAAATCTAATGCTAATCAAGAATCTGATCAATTAGGGTGGGGGATGGAGGTTCCTTTTGGTCCTTTTCTTGGTCTTGCTGGGCTTTTTTACTTTTTGGGATTACAGGTATTTGTGGATGATTGGTTTGAAGGAATAATTTCCAATTTCATATTTGTATTTTCCACTTTGTAATCCTTTTAGCATTGAAGAAATCATCATTTCAAGAGATGCTTGAGAGTTTTAAGTAAATCCTATTATTACATTTATGAAAAAGCTTCTTGTAGCGAATCGAAGTGAAATTGCAGTTAGAATTTTCCGTTCGGCGAACGAATTAAATTTGAAGACTGTTGCTATCTATGCGGAAGAGGACCGATTTGGAGTCCATAGGTTTAAAGCAGACGAGGCTTATCTAGTCGGACAGGGGAAAGGCCCCGTTGCCGCATACCTTGACATAGACTCAATCATCTCCATCGCGAAGGCTAAGAATGTAGATATGATTCACCCGGGATATGGATTTTTATCAGAAAATGCACACTTTGCCCGTGCCTGTGAAGAAGCCGGTATTACTTTCATCGGGCCGAAGCCAGAACTATTGGAAAAAATGGGTGATAAAGTAGCAGCCAAAAAAGCTGCCGATATTGCTGGTGTTCCAACCCTTCCAGCTACTCCTAATCCAGTATCGAAGCCTGCCGAAGCAATAAAGTGGGGGCGCAAGATTGGCTTTCCTCTTATCATCAAAGCTGCCTTTGGTGGTGGTGGACGTGGCATGCGCGTAGTTAATCAAGAAGAGGATTTAAAGCCAATGCTTGAAGAGGCTCAGGGTGAGGCTGAGAGGGCATTTGGAAACTCTGCCGTTTTCCTCGAGCGTTACATCGGAAGGGCCAAGCATTTGGAGGTTCAAGTGCTTGGAGATCGACATGGTAATGTGGTGCATCTTCATGAGAGAGACTGTTCCGTTCAGCGAAGGTATCAGAAGGTCGTAGAGGTTGCCCCGTCTATTGGACTTCCTCAAAAAGTGGTGGATGACCTCTGCCATGCAGGGGTGGAACTTGCCCGTAACATCGGTTACGATAACGCAGGCACGGTTGAATTCCTTTTAGATCAAGATACGAAAGAGTGGTTTTTTATTGAAATGAATCCTAGGATTCAGGTGGAGCACACGGTCACCGAACAGATCACGGGAATTGATATTGTGCGTTCTCAGATCCTTGTGGCAATGGAGCAGAAATTACACGATAAAAAGATTGGGATTCCCGAGCAGGAAAATATTCCTCGTAACGGTTGTGCCGTTCAATGCCGGGTAACCACGGAAGACCCGGAGAAGGATTTTAGTCCGGATTACGGAAAAATTCTTTCCTACCGTTCAGCTGCGGGGTTTGGGGTACGATTGGATGGTGCCATGGGAGATACGGGGTCCATTATCACTCCTTTTTATGATTCGCTTTTGGTAAAGCTTACCACTTCAGGACCTAATCTTTCGCAGGCATTGGATAGGATGCATCGTGCACTGAGGGAGATGCGGATAAGGGGTGTTAAAACCAATATCCCATTTCTGGAAAATGTGATCACTCATAATGAATTCGTAAAGGGCAACGCCACTACTCGAATGATTGATGTCACTCCGAGCCTTTTTAAATTTAAGGCCAGAAAAGATCGTGCTTCCAAACTTTTAAATTATTTAGGGGAGGTAATCGTAAATGGTAACCCGCAAGTCAAGGGACGCCCCAGAATTCAAAATCCCCTTCCTTTGATTGTTCCTGAAAGTGTTGAAACAGAAGCACCTCCCCGAGGAACTAGGGACTTGTTACTGTCTCAGGGGGCGGAGAAATTCTCAAAGTGGCTTAGGAATCAGAAGCCACTGATGATTACGGACACCACTTTGCGGGATGCACATCAATCACTCATGGCTGCTCGTATGCGTACATTTGACATGCTAGAGGTGGCTGATTTTATTGCTAAAAGAGTTTCAGGGCTTTTCAGTTTGGAAATGTGGGGAGGTGCCACCTACGACACTTGCATGCGGTTTTTGGGGGAATGTCCTTACGAGAGACTCCGTTCGCTTCGTGAGAAGATTCCTAATGTCCTGTTTCAAATGCTTTTGCGCGGGTCGAATGCCGTCGGTTATGCTAACTATCCGGATAATGTGGTCCGGGAATTCGTAATTCATTCATCTGAAGCCGGGATGGATGTATTCCGCATCTTTGACTCATTAAATTATCTCCCGAATTTGAAGGTGGCGATGGAGACTGTTGTCGAAAAAACTCCATCTCTTTGCGAAGCAGCCGTCTGTTTTACCGGTGACTTTACTGATTCCAATGAAGAAAAATATGTTCTTAATTATTATGTAGAACTAGCCAAAGAACTCGAAAAAATGGGAGCGCATATTCTTGCGATCAAAGATATGGCAGGACTTTGCCACCCATTTGCAGCCAATAAGCTTGTTAAGACTTTAAGAAATGAGGTCGGTATCCCCATTCACTTCCATACCCATGATTCAAGTGGGATAGCATCTTCATCTGTCATTAAAGCGGTTGAAGCTGGGGTAGATGTGGTAGATTTAGCGATTTCATCTCTTTCTGGTTGTACGAGTCAGCCAAACCTCAACTCGGTTGTTCATGCCTTGCGGAATGCTCCCCGTTCTACTGGACTTGATGTAGATGCCTTAAATCAGCTTTCAATTTACTGGGAGGCGGTTAGGCAGTATTATTCCCCATTTGATACCTCACCACCCTTTGGCAGTGCTGAAGTTTTTCAGCACCAAATGCCGGGAGGACAATATACCAACCTTCGCGAACAGGCTGGGGCTCTCGGGCTTGGGAAAAGGTGGCCTGATGTGGTGACGACCTACCAGCAATGTAATCGAATACTTGGGGATATCGTAAAAGTAACACCGAGTAGTAAAAGTGTCGGAGATCTTGCGATTTTTCTTATTACTAAAGGTGTAAAACCGGAAGACCTCATCAATTTGCCCGAAGAAACTGGTTTTCCTCAGTCGGTGATCGACTTATTATCGGGTAATCTTGGCCAACCCAAAGGTGGTTGGCCTAAGGCGGTGCAGAAGGTAATCCTAGGCAAACAAAAGCCTATGAAGGGAAGACCTGGTGCATCTGCCCCCAAGATGGATCTTAAAAAAGAAAAAGTTTCTCTGGTTAAGCAATTTGGAAAACATTGCACGGATGACGATTTATTCTGTTCCGTTATGTATCCTCAAGTTTTTAAGGATTTTCAGGATTTCAAAAAGAAATACGGGGATGTTTCCGTACTTCCTACACTGGCATATTTTCATGGTCTCGAGCCTGGCGAAGAGATTTCCATAACAATTGAAGAGGGTAAAACTCTTTTCATCAAACTTCTCCATGTAGGTGAACCAGACGAAAAAGGTATTCGTTCCCTCACTTTTGAGCTTAATGGAAAAGCCCGAACTACGCTCGTTCAGGATAAGAGCGTTAAAGGTGATGCAAAGGCAAAGGAGAAAGCGGATCCTTCCAATGATAAACATGTTGGAGCCCCCATCCCTGCAATCATTAGCAGTATTGCGACTAGCGTAGGTAAATCGGTGTCCAAAGGCGACAAAATCGCAGTTTTAGAGGCAATGAAAATGCAAACGACAATCTACGCTTCAACTGATGGCACCGTGGATGAGATTTTAGTTCAAGTCGGGGATTCAGTGGAATCCAAGGATTTAATTGCTCGACTTCGATAATTACTAAGCATTGGATGCACTTGAACCGAATATAAATTCTAGTGTTTTTGCTCCGACCGTCTCTTTATCATTGCTTCCAAATTTTGGTTGTATCCTTGTTGCTTACAGCAGGGGTATCCGGGAAAAAATTGCTTGTTCCGGAATCTATCCTTGAAAAAGAAATATGTTCATCACTTGGGGTCCAAGGCCATGAGTTAACTGAAGAGTTAGTTGCAGAGAAACTTGTCTCTTTAGAATTGAATGATGCTGACTTAAGGGACTTGCGTGGTCTTGAGGTGGCATCCAATTTAGAGGTTCTTATTCTACGGGATAATCTCATCGAAGACCTCTCTCCGCTAAGAAATCTATCCAAGTTACGGAAGTTAGATCTTTCGGGTAATCGTATTAAATCCTTACGCACACTAACTCGTTTCCCCATTATCGAAACCAGGTCAAGAATTCTCCAGATTCAGGATTCGCTTCAGCAAAAAAATCTTAAAGATGAGCTAAAGGCCGAACTAGTCTTGGAAATAACAGAACTGGCGAACAAATTTAAATCTAAGAATTATTCTTTGCTCGAATTGAACCTCTCCAATAATCGTCTACTCGGCATTACTGGAATAGAGATGTTTGAGGGAATTCGTTGGCTAAATATCGCAGACAATTCGCTCATTGATCTTGAGGGCCTCAGTAAGCTCAAATCTTTGACTACCTTATACCTTCAAGGGAACCAACTTGGGAGAGTCGAGGGTTACGAAGATGTTAATCGTAACAAGACCTACGATTTAGGTGAACCGGTAATTGATCAAAGCGGCAATGGGAAACGAGATACCAATCCTTTAGTTGAGATACGATCGCTACCAGTACTTCGTAACCTTTACTTGTATGATAATATGATCAAAAGTGTAGCGGGATTAGAGGATTTACCTTCTCTATCTGTACTCCTCTTGTCCGGAAATACAATTGAGGATATAAGAGATATTGGTAATTTAAAATCAGTTGGTCGTTTGTCCTTGAACAGTAATTTTATCTACGACTTGACCGGTTTGCAGGAACTTACAAACCTCAGGCACCTCGATTTAACCGAGAATAGGATCTGCGATCTCAGACCTGTCGAATCGCTTCAGAAATTAAAAGAGTTACGCTTACAATCAAATCATATTCTTGATATCTCTCCGCTCGCTCGTCTCGAGTTCCTGCAAACTTTATCCTTGGCCAAAAATATAATTTTTGATCCTCACCCTCTTCGCAACTTAACATCTCTGCGCAGTCTCAAAATTTCTGATAATCATATCGATTTAGATAACCCTAGGTTTAAAACGATGTTTGATCTGCTAAGTAAAGGCGGTTGTAGAACAGAAACCCGAAATCAGTTTCAAAGAAGTTACTCACTTGAGATGCTGGTTGGATCACTAGCTTCCTTTTCTTCTTCCAACAGAGATTTAGGAAGATTTTTACAAGAGAAAGGTTACCTACGTTTCATTGATTTTATCTTGGACCCTACAGTCGATGATAAGACCAAGGAAAGTCTTTATTTATCTTGGGATGAGTCCTTTAAAAGAGGAGCTAAAATGGAAGAGCTTGATTTCCCAGAAAAGTGATACTTGTGGCTAGCTTTTTAAATACAACAGAGCTGCTAATATGGCTGAGACTATAAAGCCGACTAAATATATAATTCCCCGGAAGAATTTCTGCAGTGCATTTGATCTCACCACTTTATCAACATACTTCACAAAATGTTGCTTTAATCTCTTTTTTAAAGATCTCTTTTTCTTTTCTACTTTTTCA